>NZ_JBIWGL010000003.1:32206-227157 GCF_044763535.1 Lysinibacillus sp. NPDC095746 | reverse complement strand
ATATGAGTAACTTTGCGTGTTGAAACACCGTTTATCACCATTTCTAGCATAGATAAAACGAGAGCTTGATCACACCGAGCATACTTTTCAAAAATCGTTGGTGAAAACTCACCATTACGAGTTCTAGGAACAGTTAGCTTGATTCTACCAATACTCATCGTTAATTCACGTTCATAATAGCCGTTACGATAATCACGGCGATCAGTAGAACGTTCATAGGCGTCTACTTGCAAATAGTCGTCTCTTTCTTTTTCCATAAATTCGTTTAATACTAAAACTATAGCTGATTTAACAACTGTATCAATATTAGAATTGATAATCGAATCTTTTAAAAGATCCATGTCTAGGTTAAACTGTAATTGGGTCATTTTATATTCCTCACTTTACTTTATTTTCGTGGTTGAAAACATTGTAACCAAGAGGAAAGAAAATGACCCCTTTTCTTTTTACACAATTATACGGACTCAATCAGAAAATCGCTGATAACAATTTCAAGAACCGCCGATAGCATCAAGAATCGTACCCGAATTTACAGTAGCGGAGAAATGAGTCGCATAAGTGATTCAAGCATGCGTTTTTGAATACTTCGCTTTTGAAATGACGCCCATGTAATTTCTGTAGATTCTTTAAAATCTTGTTCAAAATCATTTTTTATATCTAGCACCGTTGTAGATTCATAGAGGATCGCGATGATTTCATAGTTAAGCTCAAAACTACGAATATCCATATTTGCTGTACCAATTGATGCAACTTCATCATCAACAAGTACAATCTTAGCGTGCATAAAAGTTTCTTTAACGCGGTAAATGGAGACACCCGCTTTTAGCAGCGGTGTAAAGTATGATTGGGATGCTTGATCACTAATGATACTATCGCCTTTTCCTGGGTATAAAATGCGGACATCTACTCCAGAAAGTGCACTCAAACGTAATAATGTTAATGTTTCCTGATCAGGAATGAAATATGGAGTGGCGATCCAAATTGACTTTTTGGCAGAGCTCATAATTTTCAATAAAGCATTTCGAATATTTGTATCATCTGAGCTAGGTCCACTTGCGACGATTTGTACGGCACCTTCTGCTTGATGAATTCCTTGGCTAGGAAAGTATGTGCTATCCATAAATTGATGCCAAGACTCCATATTTAAACTACTAGTGGCATAGAGAAAATCTTCTAGAAAAATGGCCTGCAGTTTAGATATTGCTTTTCCTTCTATTTTTAAATGACTATCACGCCATATAGGAAACTTCTTTGAACGACCAAGATATTCATCTCCGACATTGAGCCCACCTGTAAAACCAATCGTCCCATCTACAATAACAATTTTACGGTGGTTACGATAATTGACGGTTTCTAATAGCCAAGGTGAAAGAATTGAATCAAATTCAACTACTTCAATCCCTGCATCTTTCATTGGTTGTAAGAAGCTCCTACGTAATTTATTACTGCCGAGTCCATCGTAAAGAAAGCGTACGATCACGCCAGATTTTGCCTTCCTAATTAAGGCATCTCGTATGGCTGTACCGATTTCATCTGATCGATAAATATAGTATTGAATATGAATATGATGTGTAGCATTTTCAATGGCTTGTAGGATTTCGGAAAATGTTTCATTCCCGTTTGTTAGGAGCTTTGTTGTTGTCTCATTCGCAACAGGACCACCGCCAAATTTTTGGATAATTTGAGTCAAATAGGTGGATCTTTCATTTAGAGAAGAAGAGATGTCTAAGTTAAAACTTCTCCCCTCTAAAATCTCACGGAATATCATTCTTTTCTCTTCTGAACGTTGTAAATGTTTCTTTCTTCTCCAACGACTTCTTCCGAACAGTAAGTACAGTAGTACACCGATAACAGGGAGAATGGCTAATATTAAAAACCAAGCTAATGTACTTTGCGGGGAACGGTTTTCAATAAAAATAACGAAGGAAATCCCAATAATTGTGATTGGCAAAAGTATGCCGATTAAGGTATATAAGGAAATGATGGACTTATTTAAGACGATGAGCAAAATTGCCGCAATTGCAAATACAAATAGTAATTGGACTACGCGATTCTTCATATGTATACATTTTCACCTATTCTTTTTTCAATTTTTATAACAGGAAGTAGTACTTTAATAGTTTTATGATAAATTGTTTTCTTGTTATTTACAATATAGACACTTCTATGTTAGATGGATATTGTAAGTAATGGGACAATCTATATATCCTCTACTGTGAATCAAAACAGATAAACAAGTTCGGAATTAACTTTGTACTTAGGCCTGCATGAGGGCCGACACGATGTCGATCATATCGGTAATGGCAGACTGAGGTTCTTCTATTATAAGCGGATATGTACACTCGCTGAAAAGTAACTTAAACCTGCATTATTAGACCACCTATAGGGAGGGGAGATACCAGTACCTGTCGCGAACATTTGTAGCTGCCGCTTTGCTTTCGCTGCAGATAAGCCGGGATAAATTGGATATTCCCGATAATAATTCTCCTAAATGATAAATCAACTTAACGGAAAATAATAATTAACAAGTCATTTAGCGTAATATTTACCACTTAAAGGCATGAAATATTTGGAATATTCACAATAATGGAATAATTTATTCAAAAAACTAATAGTAAAAAATTTATAAATTATTTGTAAGAGGTATGTATATTTTTATTGAAGAAAAATAGAAGTTTAATGTTATCTAAATATAATAAAATATATGTATTCTGTGATATTTTTTATTTTATAAATAATAAATATTTATTGTGATTATGTTTTTTAGTGAATAAAATAAGTTTTTTTATCAATATTTAACCATTATTTTACATTAATTATTTTATTAAAATAATAGAATGTTGAGATATGAAATAATAAATAATGAAAAATTGTAAACTCGATTTCTAATGATTTTGATGATGATGTAAAGTCGAAATTGTATTTATTTTTACAATAATTTAAAAATGTACTTGATTTAGTATATTAATTCTAGATAAAATGATGATACAATTAATTGTCAGATAATTCTTTTGTTGGAATAATAGTTTGGGAATGAGAGTGATTATTAGTGACAACAATTTATTTGAAATTAAGATGTTAATTATATTCAAGGATGAAAATGTTCTAATTTTTCTGAAAATTGAAATGCGCGGTAAAGAAAATATTAAGTAAACCGTATAAACAAAAGCAAATTCATTTAAATTGAATATGGCCTTAGTAAGTTGGTTTTTTCTTTTGATTTGATAGGGAGGTAATCGTGTGACAAATAATCATGAAATGATTATTGAGATTAATAATTTACGTACAAGCTTTCGGCGAGCAGATGAATATTTCGCTGCAGTAGATGGTGTTGATTTGCGCATTCGAAAAAATGAGGTGCTTGCAATTGTAGGTGAGTCAGGTTGTGGTAAAAGTACTTTAGCTACATCAATTGTTGGGTTACATAATCCTATCAACACAAAAATAGAAGGTGAAATATTATATAAAGGTAAAAACTTGGTAGATATAACCGAGCAGCAATATACCCAGTTACGCGGTAGTGATTTCGGTTTTATTTTCCAAGATCCACTGGCTGCACTGAATCCGTTAAAGAGAATCGGTTTCCAAATTGAAGAACCGCTTATATACCATACTGATTTAAATGAAGCACAACGCCGTGAGCGTGCAATGGAGTTATTACAGCAAGTAGGTATACATAACCCGGAACGTATTTATAAGCAATATCCGCATGAATTATCAGGTGGTATGCGACAACGCGTAATGATAGCGACAGCGATTGCATGTAAGCCACCACTTATTATAGCTGATGAACCAACAACGGCATTAGATGTAACGATTCAAGCGCAAATACTAGATTTATTAAAAGAATTACAAATAGAAACTGAGTCAGGCATTTTGTTAATTACCCATGACTTAGGTGTAGTAGCTGAAGTAGCAGATCGTGTTGCAGTCATGTATGCTGGACAAATTGTCGAAGAAGCGCCCGTTATTGAATTATTTAAAAATCCTAAACATCCATATACACGTTCGTTATTGAACTCTATTCCTCAATCCCATAAGGTAAATGAAAAGTTAGAGGTTATTCATGGTATGGTTCCTTCATTATTTAATTTGCCACGTGGAGGTTGTCGCTTTGCACCACGTATTCCATGGATTGACGAAAGCGCCCATGAGGAAAATCCAATATTACATGAGGTAGGACCAGAACATTTTGTTCGCTGTACGTGTTGGAAAGACTTTCACTTTAAGAAGGATGGGGGAAAATAATATGAGCTTTATGCAAATTAAAGATTTATGCGTGCATTATCCTATCCGTGGTGGGTTCTTTAATACCATTGTAGATCATGTTTATGCGGTAGATGGCATAAGTATGGAGTTTGAAAAAGGAAAAACTTATGGTCTTGTTGGAGAATCAGGATGTGGTAAATCGACAACAGGTAAGGCAATTATTGGTTTAGAGAAAGTGACATCGGGCCAAATAATCTATGAAGGACAAGATGTAACGAAAATGCGTCGTAGCGGTAAATCAGGATTTAATCGTGACGTACAAATGATTTTCCAAGATTCTCATTCCAGTATGAATCCAAGAAAACGCATTCGTGATGTTATCGCAGAGCCAATTCGAAATTTCCTGCGTTTAAGTGAGCAGGAAGAACGAAAACGAGTTAATGAGCTTTTGGCGATTGTTGGGATGCAAGAGGATGCCCAATATAAATATCCTCATGAATTTTCTGGTGGTCAAAAGCAACGATTGGGTATTGCACGTGCTATGGCATGTCGTCCCAAATTAATTATTGCAGATGAACCTGTTTCAGCACTTGATTTATCCGTACAAGCACAAGTTTTAAACTTTATGAAAGATATACAAGAGGAATTTGGTGTAACGTATTTATTCATTTCACATGACTTAGGTGTTGTAAAGCATATGTGTGATGAAATCAATATTATGTACCGAGGACGCTTCGTGGAAAAAGGACAAAGAGAAGATATTTATGATGATCCGCGTCATATTTATACACACCGTTTATTATCTGCCATTCCAGATATTGAGCCTGAAACTCGTGCAGAACGTAAGCAAGAGCGTTTAAAAGTAAGTCAGTATTATAAAGAAAATCAGCATAAATTTTTTGATAAAGACGGAAAAGTTTATCCTTTACAATCAATTTCAGATACACATGCTGTTGCATTGGCGTCGATTGAAGGAGGAATGTGATTATGTGGAAAACGGTTCTTCGTAGAGTCATCATCATGGTTCCACAAATTATTATTTTAAGTATGTTAGTGTTTATCATTGCTAAGCTAATGCCAGGCGATCCATTTACAGGTTTAATGGGACCAGAGACAGATCCTAACCGTATTGAAGAGTTACGCGAAGCAGCAGGCTTAAACGACCCATGGTATCAACAATATGCCAGATGGGTATCAAATGCAGTGCATGGCGACTTAGGTAAAAGCTACACATATCAACGCAGTGTAACATCACTTATTGGTGAACGAGCACTCAATACGTTCTACTTATCATTAGTTGCAATGATCCTAACGTATTTAATTGCAATTCCATTAGGACTTCTAGCAGGTCGTTATCAAGATTCTCGATTAGACCGTGGAATCGTGTTTTATAACTTTTTAAGTATGGCAATACCGCCGTTCGTGTTTGGTTTAATTTTAATTTATGTATTCGGCTATATATTAGGCTGGGTTCCAACATCAGGTTCAGTAAATGTATTAACTGAAAAAGGTACTTTATCCTACTATTGGGATAAATTATATCATATTATTACACCTGCTATTACGATGGCGGTTTTGGGGACGTATACAATCATTCAATATTTACGTTCAGAAATTATTGATTCTAAAAACCAAGACTATGTTAAAACAGCGCGTAGTAAAGGTTTACCAATGAATAAAGTATATACACGACACATTTTCCGTAATTCATTAATTCCGATTGCGGCTGGTCTTGGGTTCACTATTACAGGTTTACTAGGCGGAACTATCTTTATTGAAACAATCTTTAGTTATCCAGGTATGGGAGAACTATTCATGTCTTCAATTGCGAGTCGTGACTATAGTGTAATTACAGCACTTATCGTGTTGTATGGTTTCTTGGGGTTACTTGGAAGTATGTTATCAGATATTATTTTAAGCATCGTAGACCCACGAATACGTATCGACTAACTTGCAAAGAATAGAGGTGACTTTACATGGATAAAACAGAAGAGAAAAAATTAGAAGAACAACATCGCCCAGCAGTAGGTTTCCAAGTCGTATGGCGTGAGTTTAAAAAAGATAAAATAGCGATGTTTTCATTAATATTTATAACATTATTAGTAGTAGCGGTATTTATTGCTAGTTTTATTATTGATGTAGACGAAATAATGAAAGTTAAATTACTAGGTCGCTTTGCGGAGCCGGGTGTTGATGGATATATTTTAGGTGCAGATGACGCAGGGCGTGATATTTTTGGACAATTAATTATCGGAGCTAAAAACTCTTTAATTATTGCTATATGTATTACGATTATTGCAGCAGTTATCGGTATTGTTATCGGTTTAATCACTGGCTATTATGCGGGTAAAGTTGATCTTGTTATTATGCGAATTATGGATTTCATTATGATTTTACCTAGTTTTATGATTACGATTGCCATAGTTTCAACGCTAGAAAAATATTCACCGATCCACATCGTTATCTTATTAAGTATGTTTGCTTGGATTGGGAAGGCAAGGTTAATACGTAGTAAAACATTAACAGAAGCCCGTCGAGATTATGTAAGTGCTTCAAAAACGATGGGTACAAGCGATTTTAAAATTATGTTTAGAGAGGTTTTACCAAACTTAAGCTCTATTATTATCGTTAACTTAACATTAAGTCTAGCGGGTAATATGGGTGCTGAAACGGGTCTTTCATTTTTAGGGTATGGCTTACCACCTTCAACACCAAGTTTAGGTACTCTAGTAAGCTATGCAAGAGATCCTGAGATTTTAGTAGATAAATGGTGGATTTGGTTACCTGCAGCATTATTTATTTTAGTGATGATGCTTGGTATAAATTATGTTGGTCAAGCGTTACGACGTGCGGCTGACTCAAGACAACGATTAGGCTAAGGAGGAAGGGTAAATGAAGAAAAAAAGTGTTTTTCTGCTAACTTTACTATTAACACTAGTTTTAGCACTAGCGGCATGTAGTGGAGGGGGCAAAGAATCTTCAAAAGATGACAAGAAGAAAACAGCAACTCGTAGTTTCCCAATGGAAGTAAAGAATGAAGGAGAACCAATTAAAGGTGGTGTTTTACAAGTAGCTTTACCATCTACATCACCGTTCAAAGGTATCTTTTTACAAGAATTCTCCTCAGATACGAATGACTCAGAGATTATGAAATTTGCAAGTAACATTCTTTTTGATAATGACGGTGACTTTTTACTAACAGATACAGGTCTTGCAAGTCTAAAGGTTGACGCAGATGCAAATAAAGCAACTGTAAAAATACGTGAAAATGTAAAATGGTCTGATGGAGAGCCATTTACAATCGACGATGTTATTTTCCCTTATGAAATTATCGGTCACCCTGATTATGAAGGCGTTCGTTATGACGATGATTTCCAAAATATTATTGGCGCTGAAGAGTACCATGATAAGAAAGCAGATACAATTTCAGGTTTAAAACGAGTAGATGATCATACATTAGAAATTTCATTTAAATCAATTTCACCAGCAATTTACAGCGGTGGTGATGGATTGTGGAGTTCAGCTGTACCAAAACATCAATTAAAAGATATTCCGGTAAAAGAAATGATAAGCTCTGATGCAGTGCGTGTAAATCCAGTAACTTTAGGGGCTTTCAAGTTCGATAAAATTGTAAATGGTGAGTCTGTAAAATTTGTTAAAAACGAATTTTATTGGAGGGGCGAACCTAAACTTGATGGGGTAGTAATTAAAGTAGTTTCACCAGAAACTTTACCGAAGGCATTAAATTCAGGAACTTATGACATAGCGGTAAATGGTTTCCCAGGTTCAAAGATTACACAAATTGAAAATTCTAAAAACTTAGCGATTTTATCGCGTCCTCGATTATCTTATAGCTATTTGAGCTTCAAGCTAGGTAAATTCGATACTGCAAAAGGAATTAACGTAACAGATAAAAATGCAAAATTAGGTGACCCAAAATTACGTCAAGCATTAGCTTATGCAATCGATGTAGAAGAGGTAAACGAAAAATTAGGCAATGGTATTAATACACGTGCGACAACGTTAATTCCTCCAGCATTTGCATCATTCCATACAAAGGATATGCCAGGCTTCACGTATGATAAGAAAAAGGCGCAACAATTATTAGATGAAGCAGGCTATAAAGATGTGGATGGCGATGGTATTCGTGAAGATAAAGATGGTAAGCCATTTACAATTAAATTAGGTGCACAAGGTGGTACCGAGGTACTAGAATCTACGATTGAATACTACCGTCAAAACTGGAAAGAAGTCGGTATTAATGTTGAATTAGCTTCTGGTCGTCTAATGGAGTTTAACTCATTTACTGATAAGCTTAAAAAAGATGATCCAGAGATTGAAATGTTCTTTGGTGCTTGGAGTACAGGAACAAATCCATCTCCAAAAGGATTATATGGTGAGGGTGCATTATTCAACTTGTCACGTTTTGTATCACCTGAATTAACTGCCATTTTAGATGATATCGATTCTAAAGAATCTTTAGATATAAATCATCGCAAAGAAGCATTCCGAAAGTTTGAAGAGTATATGTTTGAACAGGCTACAACAATTCCAACTGTAGCAGTTACTGATCTTATTCCCGTTAATAAACGTGTTAAAAACTATAATGTTGACTATGCAAATGAAACTCAATACCATGAAATCGAGTTAACTGCTGATGCTCCATTAAAAAACTAATAGCACATAGTTAAGAGTGAGAGTATAAACTGTAGGCAAATTCTTTAAGAAGAATTTCCTACAGTTTTTTTGCGTTATTTTAATTTCTTTCAATAATTATTTTCTATAGCGAAAGCGCAACTTCAGTTACAAATGTTTTCTGTAGCGAAGGCACAGCGTCAGCTACACAAGTCTACTTTTTAACGTGTGTCTACACGATTAAAAAGAAATAGGTCTGTTTCAAAGTGTAGGACCGTACATTAACTAAAATGAGCAAGAAAAAGCATTTGTTGCGATATCACATTATTGCTTAAGTTAATTACATAATGCGACAATAAGGAGCTATTTAGTCAAATCAAAATCCCCTTGTAGCTTTTTATTCATCAAATTAAAACACAATCCAGAATGATTATCTAATTTTATGTCGAGAAATTAATTTATTTTTTACAAAAAATTAATTAGATGTCCGTAACAAATAGTTGAATTAAATTATTTGTCTTCTATAATAATTCTTGCTTTAAGGCGTTGATGTGTTAATAGAAAAAATTATTTATTAATAGTTATTAGGGAAAAGATAGTTCATCACCAAAAGGTGTGGATGACTTTTGTTAAAGCGTCTACTAAGTAAATAGTTGATTGGAGTGGAGACTGGGCGACTCCTTGGGGATCAGTAATAGAGGAGCGAAGGCTAAAAGCATCACATCCTGTGATAACGCCTTCGTGACCAACATCGTGTTGGCCCGAGACCCTGCAGCGCAGCGAAGCGGCTCATCGGACGCCCCCAGGAAGCTCTGCTCTGCGCGAAAGCGAAGCGTCAGCGGCAAAGCGCCCAGTCGGAACGGAAATCAACCACACGTTTTGGTGATGATCCGAAAAGATATAAAAATGGTAAAACATAGGAAGAGTTCTGCGTCATAGTGGAGACTCTGCAGCGCAATCGGACATCCTCAGGAAAGTGCCCAGTCAGAATGGAAATCAACCTCACGTTATGGTGACCAGCTAAAATTCTCTAAAAACCGAATCCGAATAAATGTAGAATTTATGAGGGAAAGTATAGGAGATAAATGACTATTTGCTATATTGTAATAATAAAAAAGTAATGCTTTAAACTAATAAAGTGGGAAGTCAACAAAATACTTCTTGAAGAAAAATACAAATTTATTGAGCAAAATTGGAATAGTTGTATGGATTAGTTTGTATATAATAATGTAAGAAATGTAAAAATTCACTTGATTAACCATGTTATTTCTAGCTAAAATGATAATACACTTAATTATCAGAATATTATTTCATTTGAGACTTACCTTAAAATTCTTTAGAAGGAAGAGATTAATATTCTTTTATTTTGATGATTTTTAAATTGAAATGATTTTGAAATAAGTTTATCTAATTTTTTCGGGCTATTAATTCAACTCCTTTTAGCAAATGTTTTCTGTAGCGTCAGCTTTAGAATTCGCTGTGGTATTACCGAAAGAATCGGCATCGTGTCGCACTCATACAGGTCTAAGTACAAAGTCGATGAATTTTTAAAAGGAATTTATGTAAAAAAGATAGTGCTTAACAAGCGGTATCTAACTTACTACATTGCAACAGTAGTTAAGTAAAAACTCTTAAAAGGTGTGATGTAAAAATGAGCTTAATGTTAGAAGTAAAAAACCTTAAAGCTGGTTTTGATATAGACGGGGAGCTATATCATGCTGTTGATGATGTTTCATTTTCAGTCAAATCTGGTCAGATCGTTGGAGTAGTTGGTGAATCAGGCTGTGGAAAAAGTGTAATGTCTCTTTCCATTATGCAATTACTTCCAAAAGGAGTTGGTAAAATCACGGGAGGTGAAATTAGATTCCACGGGAAAAACATAGAGAATTATTCGAACGACGAGATGAATAAAATTAGAGGAAATGATATTAGTATGATTTTCCAGGAGCCTATGACATCTTTAAATCCTGTTTTTACTATAGGCTCACAAATTGAAGAGAGTATGCTTAATCATAGTAAAATGTCTAAGGCTGAGGCTAGAAGTAAGGCGATTGATTTATTAAAACAGGTTGGCATTCCAAGAGCTGAAAAAATTGTGAATGAATACCCTCATCAATTGTCAGGTGGTATGAGGCAAAGAGTAATGATTGCTATCGCTATTGCTTGTCAGCCTCGACTGTTAATAGCGGATGAACCAACTACTGCACTGGATGTAACAGTGCAGGCCCAAATACTAGATTTATTGAAAAGTATTCAGGGTAAAAATAACATGTCTATCGTACTGATCACTCACGATTTAGGTGTAGTTGCGGAAATATGTGATGAAGTCATTATTATGTATGCTGGAAAGATCGTAGAACGAACAACTGTTGATAACTTGTTTTACAAACCCAAACACCCATATACGAAACTCTTAATGGCATCGATCCCGAGAATAGATACAGAAGTAAATGAGTTAGCTACTATTAAAGGTATTGTACCGTCTTTAAAAAACATGCCTCAAGTAGGCTGTCGTTTTGTTGATAGATGTCCATCGGCGATGCCTGAATGTAGTAATGTTACGCCACAACTTACTTTCGTAGATGATAATCATGAAGTCTCTTGTTTACTTTTTGAAGGCTGCAATTCTAGAAAGGGTGTGAGCACACAATATGAATCAAGCTACAAATAATAAAGAAAATTTATTGGAACTAATTAATTTAAAAACCTATTACCCGATTAAAGGTGGATTATTCAAACATACGATTGGACATGTTAAAGCGGTAGATAATATTTCTTTTTCCATAAAAAATGGTGAAACATTAGGGTTAGTAGGCGAATCTGGCTGTGGAAAGTCAACAACAGGTCGTACGATTTTAAGATTGTTAGACGCAACCGAAGGAAAAATTATTTTTAATGGTCATGATATTACAAAATTGCGAGGGAAATCATTAAGAGAAATAAGGAAAGATATCCAAATGGTGTTTCAAGATCCTTATGCATCATTAAATCCTATGCAAATGGTAGGTAGTATCATAGCTGAACCAATTATGAATTATCATAAAAAACCACTTAAATCATTAAAAAGTGAAGTGATGGAGCTTTTACAAAAAGTTGGCTTACCCGAAGATGCATATTACAAATATGCACATGAATTTTCGGGAGGACAGCGTCAACGGATTGGTATTGCTAGAGCACTTGCACTTAAACCAAAACTAATTATAGCGGATGAACCCGTTTCCGCATTAGATGTCTCTGTGCAATCTCAGGTGCTTAATTTGTTAAAAGAGTTACAGGATGAGTTTGACTTAACATTTTTATTTATTGCCCATGATTTAAGTGTTGTAAAACATATGAGTGATCGAATCGGTGTTATGTATTTAGGAAACATTGTGGAAATTGCAGATAAAGAACATATTTATGACGAACCACTGCATCCGTATACACAAGCGTTAATATCTGCCATCCCGGTACCTGATCCAAGGAAAAAGAGTAGCCGTATCGTATTAGAGGGGGATATCCCTAGTCCGGCTAATCCTCCTAAGGGGTGCCCTTTCCATCCACGTTGTCCAAAAGCAATGGCAGAGTGTTCATTATCTAAACCAACCTTAAAGGAGGTGAAGCGGGGGCATAGAGTTGCATGCCATTTATATTAAAAAATTATAAGAAAATCGTGTGTTAATTATTTTCAAAATAAAATTCACGGGGGGATAAACAATGAAAAAATCAGCATTATGGGCTTTCATGCTAATGCTAGTAACAGCTTTGTTTTTAGCAGCGTGTAATAGCGACAACTCGACAACTGACAAAGATAAGGAAAAAGATAAAGGTGATTCCACAAAGACTAGTGAAACAGCAAAAAATAATGTTGTAACTTTCGGTACTGACCAAGCGCCTGAAGGTGTATTTGATCCAGCATTTAATGGAAGTATTGTAGATAGTTATATTCAAAATTTCACAATGGATGGTATTTATGATGTAAATGATGACTTAGAATATGTTCCTAATTTAGCAACTTGGGAAATTAGTGAGGATAAATTAACTTATACGTTTTCCTTTAAGAAAGGTGTAAAGTGGCACAATGGTGAAGAGTTAACAGTTGATGACTGGGTATTTGCATTAGAGACAATAGCTAATAAGGATTACGATGGTCCACGATTCAATTATGTTGAAAATATTAAAGGGGCAAAAGCAAAAAAAGCAGGGAAAGCTGACAAAATCGAAGGGATCGAAGTTGTTGATCCATATACTGTGAAAATTACTTTTGACAAAGTGAAAGTAAATAATTTAGAAAATCTTTGGTCTTATCCAATGCCAAAGAAACATTATGAAGGTATTGCTGTTAAAGATTTAAGCGAGTCGAAACAAGTTCGTGAAAATCCTGTTGGCGTAGGACCGTTTAAAGTGAAAAAGGTTGTAGACGGTGAATATTCTGAATTAGAGCGTTTTGATGATTACTGGAAGGGCAAGCCGCAGCTTGATGGGGTGATTGTAAAAGTAATTGACCCATCATTGGCAGCTGGTGCGTTCCAAAACGGAGAAATTGACATTATGGATATTAGACCACAAGCTGTGAAAGAATTGTCAGCATTGAAAAATGTACGTATTGAAGAAACGAATGGTGTAAGTTACTCGTATATCGGTCTTCGTTTTGGTCATCGTGATAAAGCTACTCTTAAAAATGTAGCAGATTTTGATAAGTTTAAATCAAAAGAATTGCGCCAAGCACTATTATACGCAATTAACCGTCCAGCAATGATCGATGCTTTCTTAGAAGGAAAAGCTGAAGTTGCGAATACTGTGGTTCCACGTGCCTTCTGGACTGCTGCAGAGGAATCTGACTTAAATCAATATGCACACAATCCAGAAAAGGCTAAAGAGCTTCTTAAGTCTGCAGGTTATGTAGATATTAATGGTGATGGCTTTGTAGAAGATCCTAAAGGAAAGCCATTTAAAATTTTATTTGGTCACTATGCTGGTCCTGCTGCCTTTGAAGGTCGCTCTCAAGCGATTATTCAAGCTTGGAATGATATCGGAGTGAAAACTGAGCAAGCAACTGGTACTTTAATCGAGTTTAACTTATATAATGATATGAAAAAAAATGATGATGTTGCATTAGAAGCATTCTTCGGTACTTGGAGTACAGGTGCAGATCCTGACCCATCTGGATTATGGGGGAACGATGCAGAATGGAACTTCGGTCGCTATATAGATGCTAAAAACCAAAAATTATTAGATCAAGGCTTAAGTGAAGAAGCATTTGACAAAGATAAGCGTAAGCAAATTTATGTGGAATGGCAAAAATACTTCAATGAAGAATTACCAGCCCTACCATTATGGGAAGGCTTAGATTTATATGGCATTAATAATCGACTACAAGGTGTTCATATTAACGCTGTTGGTTTCCAAACAGATGTCTATAAATGGTATGTTGAGGAATAAATTGTAAACTATTAAGCCTACTAACTAGGCCACCTTCATGAATTGGGCCTAGTTAGTAAATTTCTAGATAAGGAGACGTCACATGCTTCAATACACACTTAGAAGATTTCTTAGCATGATTCCATTGTTACTCCTTATTTCTGTGGTGGTGTTCTTTTTAGCGAAAATGATGCCAGGAGATCCATTTGCTGGTGAAATCAATCCTTCTAATACGAATCCACAATACATTGAAGAAATGAGAGAAAAATTAGGCTATAATGACCCGATTATCGTGCAATATGGTAGGTGGGTCGGTAAATTTATACAAGGGGATTTCGGGAAATCTACAGTTTATAAAAAACCGGCTGCAGAGATTATTGCTCAGCGAATACCAAATACAATATTTTTAGCGTTAACATCATTAGTTTTTACGTACTTTTTTGCATTTCTTATGGGAATGTATGCAGGAAGAAAACCTTATACACTCGGTGATAATTTAATTGCAACTTATAATTATTTAGCTTTAGCCATTCCATCGTTTGTTGCAGGGATTGTTGCTATTTATTTCTTTTCCTTTAAGCTAGGATGGTTTCCTTTCAATGGTTCCGTAGGTGTAGGTATAGGGGAAGGAACTTGGGCGTACTACATGAGTAGGATGCACCATGTTTTGTTACCTGCACTTATTTTAGGATTAATGGGAACGGCGTCCTATACACAATTTTTACGAAATGACATTATTGAAAATAGTAGGAAAGATTTTGTAAGAACAGCGAGAGCAAAGGGAACAAAAGAGTCGAAAATATATAACAAACATATTTTACGGAATTCTATTATTCCAATAATTACGTATCTAGGTTTTGATATTGCCACATTAATTAGTGGTGCGGTAATAACAGAAACCATCTTTACTTATCCGGGGATAGGCGCACTCTTTTTAGAATCTGTTGGACGTAGAGATTATGCGGTCATGATGTCGATAACAATGTTACTTTCGTTTTTAACACTTTTTGGAAATTTGGTGGCGGATATATTATATGGTGTTGTAGATCCGCGTATTAGACTAGATTAAGGAGGGGAAAATATGACATTGGTAACTGATCAAGAAGTTTTATCGCCAAAGACACCGAAAAAAAGCCCCTCGCCATGGGTGATAGCGAGACGAAAGTTTGTTAAAAATAAATTAGCGATGATTAGTCTAATTTTTTTACTAATCGTTATCGTTGTATCGTTTTTAGCTCCTTATATTACAACAAAAGATATTGTACGTGTCGACTTTATGAAAATTAGTCTACCTCCATCAAGCGAGCATTGGCTAGGAACAGATACGAATGGACGAGATGTTTTTACTAGAATGCTCTACGCTGGTAGATCATCTTTAACAGTTGGATTAGGCTGTATGATTTTTATTGTGATGATCGGTACATCTGTTGGTGCTATTTCAGGGTATTTTGGAGGGAAAATAGATCAAATGTTAATGCGATTTACTGATTTCGTATTAATGTTTCCATTTTTAGTTTTCTGTATTGTTTTAAATACTATACTTTCAGGAAAAATATCCGGTCTATGGACATTAATAATTGTTATATCACTTTTAATGTGGGGAAGCGTTGCAAGAATAGTACGAAGTAGGGTTTTAACTGAAAAGGAAAATGAGTATATATTAGCTGCTCAGTCAATTGGCTGTAAACCATCAAAAATAATCATTAAGCACTTATTGCCTAACGTTGCATCGACGATTATTGTACAGGCAACATTATTGATGGCGGTAACAATTGTTGCGGAATCGAGTTTAAGTTTTTTAGGCCTTGGGGTTCCGGCTGATACACCTAGCTGGGGCAATATGCTATCTGAGGCTAGAAACTCAGATGTACTAAAGGATAAGCTTTGGATGTGGGTACCACCTGCAACGGCTATCACGCTAGTTATTTTGTCTATCAACTTTATTGGAGAAGGATTAAAAGATGCTTTAAATCCAAAATCAAGAAGGTAATAGACAAGCTTGATTTGTTTTAGCAGAAAATAAAGCACCTTTAAAAGTAATAAATTCTCACTTTTAAAGGTGTTAAATTTTTATTTACGTGAATGGCATAAAAAAAGATGAAAATCCATCCAGTAATAAATAAAGGATGGATTTATAAGTTTTTATCGATTAGCAATCCAAGTTTTCACAAGGTCTGCAGTACCATAAACGTAATGCTGATCGCCAACTTCGTGATATGTTGCGCTATCGTCAACCTCTGTATGCTTGTACGGTATACGTTGACGGCGTTTTTCTGACATTGGGTCAGGAAGTGGGATCGCAGATAATAATGATTTTGTATACGGATGAACAGGGTGATTGTATATATCATCTGCTTTACCGATTTCCATGATTTTACCACGGTACATAACAGCGATACGGTCACTGATATACTTAACCATTGATAAGTCATGGGCAATGAAAAGATATGTTAATCCACGTTCTTTTTGCAGTTGTTTTAATAAGTTTACAACTTGTGCTTGAATTGACACGTCAAGTGCAGAAATAGGTTCATCGGCGATAATAAACTTAGGATCTAAGCTTAGCGCACGAGCAATTCCAATACGTTGACGCTGACCGCCAGAGAATTCGTGAGCATAACGGTTTGCGTGCTCTTTGTTTAAGCCAACAGCCTCTAGCAGTTGATTTACTTTTTCACGACGCTCCTTTTTATCCTTGTAAAGACCGTGAATCGTAAAGCCTTCACTAATGATTTCTCCGGCTGTCATACGAGGATTTAATGAAGCGTATGGATCCTGGAAAATCATTTGCATTTGACGATTAAATTTCTTTAAGTCATTTTTAGATTTTTTCCCATGGACGTTCTCGCCATCGAAAATAATTTCCCCATCTGTAATGTCGTACAGGCGAATAATGGAACGACCAGTTGTCGATTTACCACAGCCTGATTCTCCTACAAGACCGAGTGTTTCACCTTCATAGACATCGAAGCTAATACCGTCAACTGCTTTAATAGGGTTACTTGCTGAACCGAAATGCTGCTTTAAATTTTTAATTTCAAGAACTTTTTTTGCGCCTGTTTTAGTCATTTGATTGTGCCTCCTTTGCTAAATATCCTTCAATACGTTTAGCAACCTCATCTGGAAGCGGAATTTTTGGTGCATCAGGATGCATCAACCAAGTTTTTGCAAAGTGCGTTTCACTTACTTGGAACATCGGAGGCTCTTGCTCGTAGTCAATAGCCATTGCAAACTCGTTACGAGCGGCAAACGCATCGCCCTTTGGAGGGTTCGTAAGATCTGGTGGTGAACCAGGAATCGTGCGTAATAGCTCATCCGTATCGTTATCTAAGTCTGGCATTGAACCAAGCAGACCCCATGTATATGGATGCTTAGGATTATAGAAAATATCATTAACAGTACCATATTCAACGATTTGACCTGCATACATAACTGCAACTCGGTCGGCAATGTTCGCCACGACACCTAAATCGTGGGTAATGAAAATGATCGATGTTTTCGAATTTTTTTGGATTTCTTTCATTAGCTCTAAAATTTGCGCTTGAATGGTAACGTCTAAAGCTGTTGTTGGTTCATCGGCAATTAGAAGCTTAGGATCAGCTGCGAGTGCGATGGCAATAACAACACGTTGGCGCATACCGCCTGAAAATTCATGCGGGTATTGGTTATAACGTTTTTCAGGGAAGGGGATACCTACCTGCGTTAAAAGTTCGATTGCCCGTTTTTTAGCATCAGCTTTTGATACTTTTTTATGTTGTAAAATAACTTCAGTTATTTGACGTCCGACCTTCATCGTCGGGTTTAAGCTTGTCATTGGATCTTGGAAAATCATTGCAATTTCATTTCCGCGTATTTTTGACATTTCCTTATCACTTAAAGCAACTAAATCACGACCGTTAAATAAAATCTGTCCTGACTCATAAATACCAGGTGGCTGTGGAATTAGTTTCATTAATGCGTTACTCGTAACACTCTTACCAGAACCTGATTCACCAACGATTGCTAGTGTTTCACCTTCTTTTAAGTCAAAGTTTACACCACGAACAGCGTGAACTAGTCCTGCATACGTTTTAAAGTTTATTTTTAAATCTTTTACTTCTAAAATGGTTTTACTCATATTCGGCCACCTCCTTATTTACGTAGTTTTGGATCTAATGCATCACGTAAGCCGTCACCAACTGCGTTAAACGCAAAGATTGTTAGTGAAATGAACAGTGCAGGGAATATTAAACGCCAAGGAGCATTGGCAATCGCGCCATTTCCATCAGATGCCATTGTTCCCCAAGAGGCTTGTGGGGCAGGAACCCCAAGTCCTAAATAACTAAGGAAAGACTCAGTAAAAATAGCAGTTGGCACTGTTAATGTCATGGATACTAAAATCGCACCAAGTGCATTTGGCACTAAATGTTTGATAATTAAATGTCCTGTTCTTGCGCCCAATGTACGAGCCGCTAAAACATACTCTTGATTTTTAATAGATAATACTTCACCACGTACAATACGGGCCATATTGATCCAACCTGTAATGGATAATGCAATAATCATTGGAAAAATACCTTGTTCTAATACTACTAAAAGTACGATTACTACTAAAAGGTAAGGTACTGCTGTTAAAACATCGGCAATACGCATCATAATATTGTCAACACGACCGCCTGCTAAACCAGAAATACTTCCCCATAATACACCAATGATCAAGTCTATGATTGCCGCAGCAAACCCGATGAATAAAGAAATACGAGCGCCAGCCCATATGCGAACGAAAATATCTCGACCTAAATCATCTGTACCAAACCAAAATTCTGATGATGGTGGGGCATTAAAAGCACCTAATTGATCGCTATAGTGGTATTGTGACAACATTGGTACAAAGGTAGCCATTAAAACAATAATTATTAAAGCAATTAAGCCAAAAATGGCCATTTTATTATGGGAAAAACGGATAAATACTTCCTTCCAAAAAGAGACAGATTTATCAGTTAATTTTTCGGTTGCTTCATGATTTCCGCCAACAATTTTAAATTTATCTTTTTCGATTTGTTGCTGTGTCATTACTTTTTCGCTCCTTTCAGTCTAATTCGCGGATCGATCACGCTATATAAAATATCTACGATGAATACCGCAAATAAAAGAATGATTGCGTAGAACACGGTTGTCCCCATAATAACAGTATAATCACGGTTCGTAATACTTTGCACAAAGTGCTTACCTAATCCAGGAACCGCAAAAATTGACTCTACAATGAAGCTACCTGTAACAACAGCAGCTGTTAATGGACCTAAATAAGTAACGACTGGTAAGAGGGCGTTTCGTAAAGTATGGCGGAAGACGATTGTCCATTTACCTATACCTTTTGCACGAGCCATTTTTACGTAATCACTATTATTTTGATCGAGCATACTTGAACGTACTAGTTTAGCAATAAAGCCCATATGCGATAATGCAATAGCTAAGGCTGGCAATATACTATAAGCAAAGCCTTTCCATCCACTTATTGGGAATAATTGGAGCTTGTAAGCAAGGAAATACTGCATAAGTCCAGCTAATATAAAAGATGGAACGGAAATTCCGAGCACCGCAAAGGTCGTTGCCAAATAATCTGGCCACCTATTATGATAAAGCGCAGCAATTACACCGATTAATACACCAAATCCAATTGCTAGCAGCATCGCTTCAATTCCTAAAGTTAACGATACAGGGAAGCCATCCGCAATCATATCATTTGTAGAACGCGCTTTATATTTCATAGATTCACCGAAATTAAAAGTGGCCGCATCGATTAAATAATCTTTGTACTGAATATACCAAGGGTTATTTAATCCATACGTTTCGTTTAACTTTGCCTCTATTTGAGGAGGTAAATTACGTTCAGATGCAAATGGGTTACCAGGAGCAAGACGCAATAGGAAAAACGTAGCCGTTACGATGACGAAAAGCGCGAGAAGTATATACATCAGCCTTTTCAAAATATATTTAATCACATAAAACTCCTCCTTCTATTTGTCAATTTTCTGACAAATAAGTGCCTTCGTATTTTAAAAAGAGCTGACTCGCGCCGCAAGGGCTACGAGGCAGCTCTCCGCTTAGAGCTTAAAAGAAATTATTATTTAATCTTTACGTATTTAAGGTGAATATCACCAGTTGGATTTGGATCTAAGTTTTCAATACCTTTTTTAACTACTGACAAGTTAGTGTAGTAGTAAATAGGTGCAACTGGGAATTCTGTCATAATAATTGCTTCGGCTTGTTTTAAATAATCAAGACGTTTAGCTTCGTCTACCTCAGCAACTGCTTTGTCCAATAATTTTTTGTACTCAGCATTTTCCCAACCTGTTTGGTTGTTACCATTTTTAGCTGTATCGAACTGTTCAAGGAATGTATATGGATCAAGATAATCAGCTACCCAGCCCATACGACCAATTTGATAGTCACCAGTTTTTAATTTGTCAATATAAACTTGCCATTCTGAGTTATCTAACTGAGATGAAATACCAAGTTTTTTGCTCCATTCTTCTTGAATATATTGAGCGATTGCTGCATGCGCTTCAGAAGTGTTGAATGAAATATTCACTTTAATATCTTTAGCGTCTTTAATACCAAGTTCTTTCATCCCTGCTTCAAGAGCAGCTTTTGCTGCAGCAACATCATTATCTTTGAAGTAACCACGGTCTTCTGTAAAGTTAGGAACTGCTACCGGAATCATACCTGTAGCCGGTTTTTGTTCACCTTTAGTTACGTTGTCAATTAATGTTTGACGATCGATTGCTAGAGCAAGAGCTTTACGGATATTTGCATTGTTCATAATTTTGTCTTTTGTATTGAATTTATACCAATAAATACTTGCTTGGTCCTTGATTCTTAAAGAACCATCTTTTTTGAAGCCATCAATTGCATTAAGATCTACTGTTTGGAATGGTGCACCAATATAGTCAAGTGAGCCAGATTTAAAGTTAGTAGCAACAGTTGGTTCTTTTTCAATCATAGCAATATTTACAGTATCAACATCAACATTTGAAGCATCCCAATAATCTTCAAATTTTGTAAGAGTGATAGAAGCGTCATGTTGCCAATCGCTTAATTTATAAGGACCATTTGTTACGTAATTTTCACCTGCGTCTGCGTACCATTGTTTATTAGCTTCAGTCACTTTTTTGTTAACTGGTAAATAAGTTTTGAATCCTGTTAATTCTAGGAAATACGGAGTTGGGTTTTCTAAAGTTACGACTAAAGTTTTGTCATCTTCAGCTTTGACACCAACGTCATCAGCAGAACCGCCATTTTGGTGGTAAGCTTGAGCCCCTTTAATTGGGTAGAAAATAGAAGAATACGCAGAAAGGTTATCTGGATTTAATGCCCATTTCCAAGCATATTCAAAATCGCCAGCTACAACTTGATCGCCATTTGACCATTTTGCATCACGTAAATGGAAAGTGTAAGTCTTTTTATCAGGACTGATTTCCCACTTTTCAGCCATACCTGGAGTAGGCTTACCTTCAGCGTCTGACACAGTTAGACCCTCGAAAACATTAATTAAGATTGCACTAGATGTAGTATCTTCTGCAAGTCCTGGGTTTAAAGATGGTGGTTCTGAAGTAATTGCTAAGTTAAGCTCCTTAGATTTTGAACCAGAATCTTTACTGCCGTCTGAAGATGAAGAATTATCAGACTTTTCACCACCGAAGCCACATGCAGCCAGTACTAATGAGAATACTGCAAGGACAGTTAATAATAAAAACTTTTTGTTTTTATTCATGTAAATCCCCCTTATACAATTTTAAGCCTTCTATGAAGCTCTTATTTAATATACCAAAAAAATCATTGTGTACAAAATAAAAAATATTCGAATTTATATAGTATTATCTGACATTTTTGAAGATAATAACTTTTTCTGATTCACCACTTTAAATCAAGAAAGCGCTTACATGATAAAAAAATGATATTTATTTGGTCAATACATCAAAAATAGAATAAAAATAAAAAAGTGACATACTATATCGAAAATTCTTATTGTTCAGATAACGCTATTGTTATTTGAAAAATGAGTCTAAAGTCATATGTGGAATATTTAAGGAATTTGTGTAGAATTGTAGAAAATCATTGTAAAAAAGAGTGATTTAGATTCCTAGAAACGTATTTTTTGTAATTTATTTTCTCGAAGAATGAATATTTTTATCTATTAATGATATATAAGAAACTTGTTTTGTATTTATCTAAGATTAACCAGTATAAAAGAGAAGAAAGAAAAATTAGAGTAAAATGTGCCTCTCTTAAAGAATAAATATCGGGTATTTAGTAAAATATGTTTTTTTGAAATAATTTACACATTACTTGAATATACAATGTTGTATAAAATCAATGCATAGAATTAATTATATAAATGTAGGATTTTGCATGCAATAAATGGAAAAGCACGTTTATTTTTGATGTTGTTTTATGGAGAAATTCAATTGTCTTGCTTAGGAGGAAAGCTCCTACATAAAGTTACTATCCGTTATGTAGCTAGAACTTAAAGAGCAGAAATATTTGCATGGTCTATTTTACCATATATAACTAACTAAATGGTAGTCTTCCTAAAAATAAACAGTGAAGTTGCGATTAACGGTCGTTAAAGGCGAAAGCTTTCTTATGCGTATGAAGGATTATTAGCCCGTATATGAGGGGAGTCTCCTAACTATGGTAGCGTTGCACATTCGATATTAGAAATGTAGTGCATTTCGATGAAAGAAATGCTCTGCTTAAATGAATCAATTATGCCGAGGCAGCTTTTCATCTCTACGATAAGCTCACCATAGAGATAACGAGACGTATCTCCACAACATACTGAATTACGAATAAATCTAATAATTAAAGAGTTTGTCTACAGTTTGAGAGGCTAGGAAGGTACAATGAAAAATAACATTAGTAAAGCGCGAGAAATCAACATTTCTAAAATGGATTTCTCGCGCTTTTTAGGTTTTAAGCAGTTATGTCCCAGCTTCAATCTTTAGGACTGTTTTTTTAGTTGTAAAATGACAGCTTCATCTGGATCGATGTATACAGTCTTTTGTTCAAAGTAAATAACAAACCCAGGTTTAGCGCCATTTGGCTTTTTTACTTGACGTATTTCTGTGTAATCTACTGGAACAGAGGAAGAGTTTCTTGCTTTTGAAAAATAGGCAGCAAGTGTTGCAGCTTCTCGTAATGTCGTTTCGTCAGGTTCACTTGTATGGATGACAACATGTGAGCCTGGAATATCCTTCGTATGCAACCAAATATCCGTGCGTTTAGCAATTTTAAATGTAAGCATGTCATTTTGTTTGTTATTTTTACCAACCGAAATCGCTACACCTGTTGACGAGACGTAACGTTCAGGCTCAGGCTTCGCTTGTTTTTTCTTTTTTCGTGCATGACGTAATTTCAAGTAACCTTGTTCTGCTAATTCTTCGCGAATTTCTTCGATATCTCCAGGAGCAGCTTGTTGTACTTGCTGAGCAAGCATTTCGAAATAGGCAATTTCCTCTTTCGTTTTTTCTAACTGTTCTTGAACCATAATAAGGGCATTTTTTGCTTTTGTGTATTTTGTGTAATAGCTTTGAGCATTTTCAACAGGTGTTTTACGTTCACTCACTGGAATGGTGATTTTTTCATCTCCGGTGTCACTATAATAGTTAGTGACAGTTACTTCCTTTTCACCTCTTTCAAACGAATAAATATTTGCCATCAGTAATTCTCCATATAATTGGAACTGATCTAGCTTAGATGCGCGTTCGTAGTCTTTATTCAACTTTTTAGTTTTTAACATAAGTTTGTCAATTTCATTTTGTAGCCATCGCTCCAAATCACCAGCCTGCTGTTTGACACGATCACGCTCAGCTCGAGCAAAGAATACACGGTCAAGTAGCTCATGGACATTTGGATAAATCGTTACATCTCCTTGCAAATGTGTTAGCGCGATTGGTGAGAAGTACGTTTTATTATTTGTGTTTACATACATCGGCTTTGTTCCGCCATTATTAAAGGAAGCTATAAAATGTTTAAAGCAATTTACACGATCATCTGTGTCTGTTAATCGGAATAATAATTCCTCAGCATGTATAGGCGAGAAACCAATAAATTGCGAAACTACTTCCTTAGCTGTTTTTGGTTCAGAGAAAAACAGTATAAGCTGTTCGTCGGTTACTGCTAGAGGGTGCCATTTATTCTGTGCGGGCGGTGCGATATAAGGCTGACCAGGTAAAATTGTACGGAAACTATTCACGGAAGGTGGCAAATGCTTTAAGCTGTCGACTATTTTTCCCTGTTCTTTATCTATTAATAACAGATTACTATGACGGCCCATAATTTCAGCATGTAACTCCCTAACAATAGGGTCGCCTATTTCATTTTTACTTTCAATTTCTACTATTATAATTCGATCAAAATCGTGCTGTTTAATAGAAGAAATAAAACCACCCTCTAAATGTTTTCTCAACAGCATGCAAAACATTGGGGGCTCTGCTGGATTTTCTATAGATTGCTCAGTAAGGTGAACACGTGCGTAAGAAGGGTGAATCGAATAAAGTAATTTATGATTACTTCCGTTCGCACGGATATGTAGCACAACTTCCTGAGCGTTTGGTTGATGTATTTTAGTGATCCGACCTGTTACTAATTGTTGAAGGTCGGCTGTCATTGAATAAGTAAATAAGCCATCAAATGCCATATGAATTCCTCTTTCCAAAGATATAAGCATCTTGGTACTTTCGT
The DNA here is from genome assembly GCF_044763535.1 of Lysinibacillus sp. NPDC095746. Lineage (NCBI taxonomy): Bacteria > Bacillati > Bacillota > Bacilli > Caryophanales > Bacillaceae > Lysinibacillus > Lysinibacillus sp. NPDC095746. The sequence goes on along the minus strand of NZ_JBIWGL010000003.1, from coordinate 202,188 downwards.
ATTTATTTTTTTAATGGTGCATTCTCATCACTCTGCTGAAGCATAAATGCACTTTATTTATGACTCATCGGCATAATGTGTGGTTGATTTCTGCGCTTTCCTGGGGGAGTCCGATGAGTCGCCAAGCCTCCACTCCAATCAACTTATATGCATGACATACGTATTAGCAAAATGTCATCCTTAAATTCCGCTGAAAAGTCATAATAGACATCATTTGTGAAACATCCGCTGAAAGAAGTTAAAGCCTCTGGCAGATGTCACGAAATCGGAAAGGACGCAATTATGCCGAGGCATAATTGATCAGGGTGTATCGTTTACCTCTTTTATCTTCACAAATTATTTAGATTGCAACTGAATTAATTTGTGAAGAAATATTGATTGATTAGAAAATATTGTTTTGAGCAATTTAAGGGTTTTTTTGTTGATATTTTGCTTAAAAGTGACAATTTTTAGCAGATGTAGTGAAGGGCTACTTGACTCCCGCGGGAAAGCGAGACAGACGAGACCCTGCACGGAGCGACGCTCGCCCGCAGGAAAGCAAGTAGCCCGTAACGGAAATCGGCTTCCCCGATGAGTCGCCTGTTCTTGACTTTAATCATCTTCTAAACATGGCATACATTTTCACAAATGTCATCTCTATACTTTGCTAATGAGTTTTTCCTTATGTTTATCATAGCATTTTTTAGGTGAATATTAAAATATAGCTTCGAATGTGGTAGAATTAGCTTTTGTTCTATTTTCATTTATTGGTTGTCTAACGACCTAGCGACAGCAACAAATGTTTTCTGTAGCGAAAGCAAAGCGACAGCTACAATTTTGCTAAGGCGAAATTGATCTAATTTTTTGCGGAGAGACATCATAAATGACAGAGCTTATGTTATAATAATGCCAGTATGCAAAGAAAGGTGTGACGAACCTTGGTGCGTAGTATGACTGGTTTTGGCAGAGGTGTCACAATAACAACAGACTTTCAATTAACCGTAGAAATGCGCTCGGTCAACCATCGATTTTTAGAAATCAATGCAAAATTCCCGAAAGAATGGCTTGAAGCAGAAATTTTTGCAAAGAAATTAATTTCGCAAGCTTTGTCACGTGGCAAAATTGATGTGATGGTTTATGTTAAGGATTTAGAGAACGTCGAGCAATCTATTGAAATTAATTGGTCATTAATTGAAGCGTATCGTAAGGCAAAAGAGCAATTAGCAAGTAAAGTACCACTAGAAGAAAAATGGACAATGCAAGAGCTATTATCGCTTGAACAAGCACTTGTACAAGAAAAGCCACAGCTTACACCTGAGGATTTACTCTTTGCTGTTGAAAAGGCTATTTCACAAGCACTTGAACAGCTCATTCAAATGCGTGAGCGTGAAGGGCAAGAATTACATGATGTTGTTGTACAATATAAAGAACAGTTAATGGAACAAGTGAACCAGATTCGTTCATGTGCATCTCTTGCTGTAGAAAAATATCGTACACGATTATCGGAACGAATTTCTCAAGTGGCGGATGGAGCGTTGTTAGAAGATCGCCTACTTGCCGAAGTAGCGATATTCGCAGAACGTGTGGACATCACTGAAGAATTGGATCGATTAGATAGTCACTTTAATCAACTGGAAGAAACATTACAAGAAATGATTTCAGTTGGTCGTAAATTAGACTTTTTAATGCAGGAAATACACCGCGAGATCAATACGATTGGTTCCAAAAATCAGTCAACAGAGGCGGCCGTTGCAGTAGTTCAGGCGAAAACAATTTTAGAAAAGATGCGTGAGCAAGTTCAAAATATCGAATAGCTTGCTTTGTATCTGTTATAAATTAAGGGAGATATAGAGAATAAATGATAAAAGAACGTGGATTATTAATTGTTCTGTCTGGCCCATCTGGTGTAGGTAAAGGGACAGTGCGAAAAGAATTATTTTCTCAGCCGAATACGAATTATGAGTATTCCATCTCGATGACAACACGAAATCCTCGCGAAGGTGAAGTAGATGGTGTAGACTATTTTTTCAAGACACGTGAAGAATTTGAAGCGTTGATTGAACAGGGTGGCTTATTGGAGCATGCTGAATTTGTAGGGAATTATTACGGAACACCGTTAGCCTACGTAAATGAAACACTAGATGCAGGACGTGATGTGTTTTTAGAAATTGAAGTGCAAGGTGCTGCACAAATCCGCAAAAAGGCACCAGATGCATTATTTATTTTCTTAGCCCCACCAAGCTTAACGGAATTAAAAGACCGTTTAGTTGGTCGAGGGACGGAAACAGCAGACGTTATTGCGAAGCGTATTGCAACTGCAAGTGAAGAGCTTGAAATGATGAGCCTTTATGATTATGTAGTTGAAAATGATGAAGTGACAAATGCTTGTGATCGTATAAACGCGATTATTAAAGCTGAGCATTGTCGTAGAGAACGTGTTGAAAAAAGATATTTGTCAATGTTGAGAGGAGAATAAACCTATGTTATACCCATCAGTAGATGCATTAAAAAAAGAAATCGATTCAAAATACTCTTTAGTAAGTCTAGCATCTAAACGTGCTCGTCAAATGCAAGAGGAACAAGACACTGAACGTTTACACAAATACGTTTCCCATAAATATGTAGGGAAAGCACTTGAAGAAGTAGCAGCAGGTGTACTTACGAAAGTATCACAGGATGAGTCAACTGTGTACGAAGACGAAATCTAACTTTGATAAGAAAGTTTTTGCTACATCGCTAAATTAATGTTAACTTCTTTCAGCATTTATATCCTGTAACGAAAGCGAAGCGTCAGCTACAGAAGTCTCCCGCCTTTATAGGTGAGATGAATGCCGATTTAAGCTACTTTTCAGCGGATGTCCAAACAACCGCTGAAATAGAGGAACTCAGTCAAGAACGCCACGTCCTGTGGCAACGACTGAGTGACCAACAATGTGCCCGGCCTAAAGCCTCCGGCGGATGTCCCGGAATCGGAAATGAGTTCATAAATCGTCGCATCCGTGCGATAACGGCTAACTGACCTGCATGTGCAGGCCAAAGCACAAAGCTGATTTTCGGACGCAATTATGCCGAGGCATAATTGATCGTCTGCAGTGGATTTTTGATTATACAGAATGTCGAGAGCTCCCGGGGAATGTTCCTTTGGGAGCTTATCATTTGAAAGGACGATTGTGCATGAATAAAAATATTTTACTTTGTGTTTCAGGGGGGATAGCAGTTTATAAGGCTGTCGCTTTAGTTAGTAAGCTATCTCAGGCAGGAGCAACTGTAAAGGTTATCATGACAGCATCAGCAAGACAATTTGTGAATCCGCTGAGTTTTCAAGTTATGTCCAAAAATGATGTTTTTTTCGATACTTTTGATGAAAAGGATTCGAGTGTGATTGCCCATATTGATTTGGCGGATTGGGCAGATTTAATTTTAGTTGCACCAGCTACTGCAAATATCATAGGGAAACTGGCGAATGGAATTGCAGACGATATGGTAACGACGACCTTGCTTGCAACAACTGCCCCAGTATGGCTTGCACCAGCGATGAATGTACATATGTATGACCATCCAGCGGTAAAACGAAATTTGGCGCAGTTACATTCTGATGGCTATCAATTTATTGAGCCTTCGGAAGGATTTTTAGCGTGCGGCTATGTTGGAAAAGGTCGTTTAGAGGAGCCAGAAAAAATAACGGCGCTTGTGCAAGCGTTTTTTTCAGAGAAGCATAAGCCGTTAGCTGGTAAAACGGTTGTAGTTACAGCTGGGGCGTTTTATGTTCCGATGGACGAGCACCATATAATTAGTACACAGTCGAATAGTAGAATTGGTCAGGCAATAGCAAAAGAGGCAAAAACACTTGGGGCAAATGTAATTCTTATAGATGAGAACGAAAGAAGCGTGCATAAGCTTTTTGAACAGCTTGAGGATTATAAAAAGCACTATCCATCTGCATTTTTTATCCATGCAGCAAATACGCCTACAATTGAAGGGGCGCCGATGCTATCCGTAGAAGGCATGACCACCATAACTTTTGGACAAAAGGTTATTGGTGAGCCAATGTTAGCAATTATGTCTGACACGTGGATTGATTTTAGTGACACGGCAGAAGTAAATGGTCAACTGTGGGATACGACAAATGCCACGCAGTTTGCGCAAGCATTTTGGACATATATACTACAGGGTGAGAAGCGATGAGTTTGTTAATTGCAGAGGTTATAGTGGATGTTTCGACATACCATGTAGATCGTCCATTTGACTATGAAGTGCCTATAGAATGGGCACATATTATCGAGATGGGCTGTCGTGTAAAAGTACCGTTCGGGCCAAGAAATGTTCTAGGCTTTGTAGTCGGATTAAAAAATGACACAGATGTACCATCTAATAAATTAAAGTCTATTGCGCAAATTTTAGATATAGAGCCTGTATTAACCGAAGAAATGTTGTTAATGGCGAAATGGTTAAAAAACGAAACGATTTGTTATGAAATTGATGCCTTACAGGTCATGCTCCCTTCAGCGCTTCGTGCAAAGTATGAAAAAATCATAACGCTATTAGCGGAGAAAGATGCTTTGCCAGATGAGGCTCAGGCTATTTTCGGTAAGCGACAACAGGCTAATTTCAAAGAATTCGAGCGTGCACAATTACTTCCTTTATTAAAACAGCTTATGACTAATAAAATTGTAAAAATTGAAAATGTTGTAAAGCAGCAAGGCAATGTGAAAGAAATACGGATGGTCAAAATATCCGATTATCAGCAAGATATAGATAAAGCAATGGAAGGTGCAGCGAGAGCAGCTAAACAACGTCAACTGATTGAATGGATGGGCAGACATCTTGGAGAGGTCCATTTGCCACAGAAAATCTATGAGGAAACAGGTGCATCTTCCGCGGTCTTACAGTCAGTTATTGACAAAGGGGCCGCCCATTTTATACAAGAAGAAGTATATCGTGATCCCTTTACAAAGGAAGTTGCCCGTACTCAATCTTTACAGTTGACGAATGAGCAGCATATTGCACTAAAGGCTATTACTAAATCGATGGAAGAACAGATGGCGCAAACCTTTTTACTACACGGCGTCACGGGAAGCGGTAAAACTGAAATATATTTGCAAGCGATACAAAAGGTGTTAGATGAAGGTAAGGAAGCCATTATGTTAGTACCTGAAATATCATTAACACCACAAATGACAGAGCGTTTTCGTAGTCGTTTTGGTGAGATGGTGGCTGTGATGCATAGTGGATTATCTGTCGGCGAAAAGTATGATGAATGGCGGAAAATTCAGCAAGGAAAAGTAAGTGTTGTTGTTGGAGCTCGTTCAGCCATTTTCGCACCTTTTACAAATTTAGGCCTCATTATTTTAGATGAAGAGCATGAATCAACCTACAAGCAAGAAGATTCACCTCGTTATCATGCTAGAGATGTAGCGATTTGGCGAAGTGAATTTTACAAATGTCCTGTTATATTAGGTAGTGCAACGCCTGCGCTTGAATCATTTGCGAGAGCAAAGAAAGGTGTATATAGTTTGCTATCCTTAAAGCAACGTGCTTTACATCAAGCGTTACCAACTGTTTATATTGCTGATATGCGTGAAGAACTTCGAAAAGGAAATCGTTCTATGTTTTCGGAGCAGCTTGTTGATGCAATACGTGTACGGCTTGAGAAAAAAGAACAGATGGTGCTATTTTTAAATCGTCGTGGCTATTCTTCTTTTGTGCTTTGCCGTGATTGTGGAACGGTTGTACAATGTCCGAACTGTGACATCTCGTTAACGTATCATCGAACAACCGAAAAATTAAAATGTCATTATTGCGGTTATGAGGAGCGTGTTCCTCAAATATGTCCTCAATGCCAGAGTGAGCATATTCGTTATTTTGGTACGGGAACACAAAAAGTCGAGGAAGAAATTTATAAGCTATTTCCGGAGGCAAGGGTTCTCCGGATGGATGTGGATACAACGAAACAAAAAGGTGCACATGAAGAAATTTTGCAGTCATTTGGGGAAGGGCAGGCAGATATTTTGCTCGGGACGCAAATGATTGCTAAAGGTCTTGATTTCCCTAATATTACGCTTGTTGGTGTACTTAGTGCTGATACATCTCTGCATTTACCCGACTATCGTGCAGCGGAGCGTACATTCCAATTATTAACGCAGGTTAGTGGTAGAGCGGGACGTCATGAAAAGCATGGTGAGGTTATTGTTCAATCGTATACACCAGAGCATTATGCAATTGAATTGGCCAAAATACAAGATTATGAGCCATTTTACGAACGTGAAATGTTTTTACGTCGCCGCTCTAGCTATCCACCGTATTATTATGTAGCACTTGTTCAACTATCTCATGAGGATGTCATGATGGCAGCAGAGTATGCTGGACGTGCAGCAGATTGGCTAAGGGAAAACTTATCAAACAAGGTAGCCATTATTGGACCGACAACGGCAAGCATTAGTCGTTTACAAAATAGATATCGTTATCAATGTTTGATAAAATATAAAATTGAACCAAATCTCATTCCTGTATTACAGCGCCTTTTAGCGATGTATCGAGCGGAATGGATTAAACAGGGTATATTAATGACGGTAGATTTAGATCCATCGACTATATAAAATGATTCATCACCAGATTAGACATGACATTTTGTTAAAATATATGCCATGCGAATAAGTTGATTGAAGTAGAGGCTGGGCGACTCCTTGGGGAGAAGTCGATTTCCGTTACGGGCCACTCGCTTTGTAGCTGCCGCTTTGCTTTCGCTACATAAAACATTTGTAGCTGCCGCTTTGCTTTCGCACAGAGCAAAGCTTCCTGCGGGCGAGCGCCGACCCGCTTCCTCCGCTTCGCTTCGTGCAGGGTCTCGTCTGTCTCGCTTTCCCGCGGGAGTCAAGTAGCCCTTCACTACAATCTGCTAAAAATGGGCACTCATAAGCAAAATATCAACAAAAATCTTTAATTGCTCAAAACAATGTTTTCTAATTAATGTATCTGATATTTTATTCAGTCACACACTAATTAATTTGAGAAGATATAATTGGTTAATCAATAAACTTGAATCAATTATGCCTCGGCATAAACGGAAATCAACCCCACACTTTGGTGATGTGCTATACAAGTGATTTCTAATAAATTGATCCATCATCGGAAGTTTGGGATGACATTTTGCTAAAAACATATGCAATGTATATAAGTTGATTGGAGTGGAGGTTGGGCGACTCCTTGGGGATCAGCGTCACAGATGAGACCCTGGAGCGAGCAACGCGAGTGAAGCGGCTCATCGGACGCCCCCAGGAAAGCGCCCAATCAGAACGGAAATCAACCTCACGTTATGGTGTTAAGGCATAATTGATATGAATTAGCTAGATTATGATGTAGCGTTACAATTAGACAAGGCAATACGCCTTAAATATAGAAATGAGGAACATAACATGGCAATTAAAAAAGTTGTAGAACATCCAGCAAAGGTATTATCAACGCCGTGCGCGGAAGTAAAAGAAATTAATGAAGAAATTATTACATTACTAGATGATTTATATGACACAATGGTTGAATACGATGGTGTTGGTATTGCTGCACCGCAAATAAATGTAGGATTACGTGTTGCCATTGTCGAGCTTGGTGAGGAACGAGATATTTTAGAAATGATTAATCCGACTGTCATTGAAACAGATGGCGCTGAAGTAGATATTGAAGGATGCTTAAGCTTCCCGGGATTATACGGTGAGGTTGAACGACCTGACTATGTGAAAATTGAAGCATGTGACCGTGAAGGACGTGTGTATGAGTTAGAAGCGGGAGGCTTTGATGCACGAGCAATTTTACATGAAATCGATCACTTAGATGGTGTGCTATTTGATTCAAAAATCAAACGTGTTGTAACTGAAGAAGAGCTTGAAGCGATGTACGCTGAAGAGGAGGAATAATATGACTTCAATAATTTTTATGGGGACACCTGATTTCTCTGCACCAATTTTGCGTATGCTACATCATGAAGGTTATGATATTAAAGCTGTAGTTACACAACCAGACCGTCCAGTTGGGCGTAAGCGTGTGCTAACACCTCCACCTGTTAAAGCAGCAGCTATGGAGTTAGGTTTACCTGTTATTCAGCCTGAAAAACTGCGCGGTTCTGAGGAATTACAGCAAATTATTGATTTACAGCCTGACCTAGTCGTAACAGCCGCTTTTGGACAAATTTTGCCGAAAGAATTACTTGATGCACCACCGCTTGGTTGCATTAACGTCCATGCGTCACTTTTACCAAAGTATCGTGGAGGAGCACCTATTCACCAAGCGATTATTGATGGTGAAAAAGAGACGGGTGTAACGATCATGTATATGGCACAAAAGCTTGATGCCGGTGACATCATATCTCAAAAGGCTATCCCTATTGAAGAGGATGATCATACAGGAGGACTATTTGATAAGCTAAGTGTTGTAGGCTGTGAATTATTAAAAGATACACTTCCTTCTATTATTAATGGAACAAATAGTCGTACAGTGCAGGATGAAGCACAAGTAACCTTTGCAAGCAATATTTCACGTGAACAGGAACGTATCGATTGGACAAAGGATGCTACAACTTTATACAATCAAGTGCGTGGTCTTCATCCGTGGCCAGTTGCCTATACAACATTTGAAGATGGAAACTTTAAAATTTGGTGGGCACAGGTTGGTAACACAAAGCATGATACTTTACCAGGTGAGGTTGTTGCGATTTCGAAGGAATATTTTGAAGTTGCAGCAGGAAATGGTACAACACTTGCCCTGTATGATGTACAACCAGCTGGTAAAAAACGCATGACAGCAGAGGAATATTTGCGTGGTACAGGTTCTAAATTACAGATCGGGGACCAATTTAAATGAGTAAAAAAAGCGTAGTAATTTGGGATGGAAATGTGCGTGATGCTGCACTTTCTATTCTGTTAGCAGTAGATAAAAATCAAGCTTATAGTAATTTGCTTTTAAATGAAACAATCAAGCGACATAAAATTGAAGCGAAGGATCGTGCGCTTTTAACAGAAATTACGTATGGTACTTTACAATATAAAATGACACTTGATTACTATTTAGAGCCATTTATTCGTGGCTCAGTGGATCATTGGGTGCGCTGGCTTTTACGTTTATCTTTATATCAAATGCATTATTTAACGCGTATCCCACCACATGCAGCGGTAAATGAGGCTGTAGAAATTGCTAAGCGTCGAGGTCACAAAGGGATAGCTTCAATGGTTAACGGTATTTTACGATCTATTTTACGTCAGGGTGTAACTTCTACTGATGACATTAAAGATCCAATTGAGCGCCTTGCTATTGAAACGAGTCATCCCGAATGGTTAGTGCAACGCTTTGTCGATAACTACGGTATTGAAGTAGCGGCTGAAATGCTACATGAAAATAATGTACCTCCAGTGCAGACTGTACGTGTAAATACGACGAAAGCAAGCGTTGAACAAGCGATTTCCAGCATAGAAGCGGAAGGTTTATCAGCGCAAAGAAGCGAGCTAATGCCTGAATGTTTATATGTAACAAATGGTCAGCCAGCTCGAACAAAGGCATTTCAAGAAGGGCTTATTACTATTCAGGATGAAAGCTCAATGATTCCAGCAAATGTTTTGCATCCATCACCTGGCATGCGCGTCTTAGATATGTGTGCAGCTCCGGGAGGAAAGACAACACATATAGCTGAGATTATGAAAAATGAAGGTTCAATTTTAGCGACTGACCTTCACCCTCATAAATTAGATTTAATCGACCATAATACGGATCGTCTAGGGATTGATATCGTAGAGACTGCTCCGATTGACGGACGAAAGGCACCGGATTTTCTACAACTAGAATCATTCGACGCTATTTTAGTCGATGCACCTTGTAGTGGCTTAGGTGTTATGCGCCGTAAGCCAGATATTAAATATACAAAGCGAGAAGAAGATTTAGCAAGCCTTCAAAAAATACAGTTGGCACTATTAGATGCTGCAACAAAAGTATTAAAAATAGATGGCAAGCTTGTGTACAGTACATGTACAGTAGATAAAAGGGAAAATGAAGGTACTGTAGAAGCCTTTTTAACAACGCATCCAGAAATGGAAGCTATACAACTAGAATCTTTACCAACAAAATTAGCGGAAAAGCAAGCAAATGGCATGCTTCAAGTCTTTCCACAAGACTTTGGCAGTGACGGTTTCTTCGTTGCCGCCTTTCGTAAAAAAGGAGGATCCAACTAATGGTGGATCAAGAGAAATTTAATGAGCGTATTAACGACTTAGTTGAAGAAGCAGAAGACAAGCCTGTTCGACGCGCAAAAAAAGAAAAACCAAATTTAAAGGAATCGGTATACTCATTACAGCCGGAACAATTAGAAGAATGGTTAAAGGAAAATGGTGAAAAACCATTCCGTGCAGCGCAAATTTTTGATTGGCTTTATAATAAACGTGTCAAAACATTTGAAGAAATGTCTAACCTTTCGAAGGGATTACGTGAAAAGCTTGAAGCAAGTTTTGCATTGACGACATTGTCAACAATTATTCAACAGGAATCCAAAGATGGTACGATCAAGTTTTTATTCCAGTTACAAGATGGCTATTCTATTGAAACTGTATTAATGCGTCATGAATATGGGAACTCTGTTTGTGTGACGACACAAGTAGGCTGCCGAATTGGCTGTACGTTTTGTGCGTCAACTTTAGGTGGATTAAAACGTCACTTATTAGCAGGGGAAATCGTGGAGCAAGTTGTCAAAGTGCAACAAACTTTAGATGAATTGGGCGAACGTGTGTCACATATCGTCATTATGGGTATTGGAGAACCTTTCGATAATTATGATGCGATGATGAACTTCTTAAAAGTCATCAACCATGAAAAAGGGTTAAATATTGGTGCTCGTCACATCACTGTATCAACATCAGGAATTGTCCCTAAAATTTACGAATTTGCTGATGAACAGCTACAAATCAACTTTGCAGTATCCTTACACGCACCAAACCAAGAGGCTCGTCAAAAGCTGATGCCAATTGCACGTGCTTACAAATTGGATGAATTAATGGAAGCCGTTCGTTACTATACGAAAAAAACTGGCCGACGTGTTACTTTTGAGTATGGTTTAATGTCTGGTGAAAATGATTCTGTTGAAATTGCAGAAGAATTATCTGCATTAATAAAAGGACTTAAATGTCACGTGAACTTAATTCCTGTAAACTACGTACCAGAACGTGATTATGTTCGCACATCCCGTAGTCAAATTTTTGCCTTTGAAAAAACATTAAAGAAGAATGGTATTAATGTAACGATCCGCCGAGAGCAAGGTTCTGATATTGCTGCTGCGTGTGGTCAATTACGTGCGCAAGAGAGATCTGAAGAGACGAGGTGACCAGTGTTGGAATACACAGTCGAAAGTGATATTGGGTTAAAACGAGCAATTAATGAAGACCGTGCGGCATTTTTCAAACGTCCAAACGGTCTTGCGCTAGCACTTGTAGCAGACGGCATGGGTGGTCATAATGCTGGCGATGTAGCGAGTGATATGGCGATGAAACAGATGGAATCCGTTTTTTTACAGGCAGAGGCACATCATTTTGCATCAACAACATCAAAAAAAGAGTGGTTACTACAAGCAGTCAAGCAATTGAATAAAAGTATATATGACTATTCTTTATCACATGAAGACTGTAAAGGAATGGGCACGACGTTTATTGCAGTGTTAATTGAAGAACATCATTGCTTTATCGCACATGTTGGTGATAGTCGTGTGTATTATTTCTTTGATGATGGTGCACAACAAATAACAAGAGATCATTCCTATGTAAATGTTCTGGTTGAAAATGGTGAAATTAGTGAAGAGGAAGCGTTGACACATCCGAAGAAAAATTTCATCTTAAAAGCTGTCGGCACAGAAGAAACGATTGAACCAGACTTTTATGAAGTTGATTTAGCATCAAAATCGTATTTACTCATTTGCTCTGACGGTTTAAGCAATAAACTTACAGTGTATGAAATGGCATCAATTATTACGTATCCTGATTCAATAGCAGAAAAAGGACGAAAGCTTGTGGAATTAGCAAATGCAAGCGGGGGAGAAGACAATATCTCCCTCGTGCTACTCACAAGGCAAGATGAGGAGGTGTAAGTATGCTTGTAGGTAAACGAATTAGTGATCGCTATAAAATTATAGGGCTAATTGGTGGCGGTGGTATGTCCAATGTTTATTTAGCACATGACATGATTTTAAACCGTGATGTAGCGATCAAAATATTACGCTATGATTTTACCAATGAGGATGAATTGCATCGCCGTTTTCAACGTGAAGCACTTTCTGCTACAAGCCTTACACATCCAAATATCGTTAGTGTTTATGATGTAGGTGATGATGGTGATTTACATTATATTGTGATGGAGTATGTCCAAGGGAAAACATTAAAGCAGTACATACAGGAATTTGCACCAATTTCTCCTGCTAGAAGTGTGCATATTATGAAGCAATTAACATCAGCAATTGCCAATGCTCATGAAAATCATATTATCCATCGTGACATTAAACCTCAAAATATTTTAATGGACGCTGAAGGCAATGTGAAAATAACTGATTTTGGCATTGCGATGACACTTAGTGCAACGTCATTTACACAAACGAACTCCGTACTTGGAACGGTGCATTATTTATCACCAGAGCAAGCTCGTGGTGGTACGGCAACAAATAAATCTGATATTTATGCACTGGGCATTGTTTTATATGAATTATTAACAGGAGAGTTGCCCTTCTCAGGCGAGTCAGCTGTTTCTATTGCGCTTAAACATTTACAATCTGAGACGCCGTCCGTTCGTGCATTCGATGCCACGATTCCACAAAGCTTAGAAAATGTTGTACTAAAAGCTACGGCAAAAGATGCTTCTCATCGTTATTCGACAGTAGAAGAAATGCAAGTAGATTTAGAAACTGTTTTATCGCCAAATCGGATGAATGAACCGAAGTTTGTCATACCGGAAGATAATGATGTGACAAAGGCTATCCCAATTATAAAAGAGCCGGTTATACGTAAAGACGAAGATTTAACGAAGACAAGAGCAATCGAACCAATTGCGCAACCAAAGCCGCCGAAACCTGAGGTTAAAAAGCCTGTTGAAAAGACAGCACCTGTGAAGAAAAAGAAAAAATGGCCAATAGTTGTTGCAGGGCTAGTAATAGCCGCTATCGCTATCTTCCTATTCTTTTTCTTTGCCACAGATTTATTTAGCCCGAAAAAGATACCTGTACCTAGTGTGGCTAATTTGACCGTTGAGGAAGCTACAAAGAAATTAGTGGCTGAAGGTTTTACTGTTGGTGAAGAACATCAGGAGCGTTATGATGAGAATGTTGAAAAAGGTAAAGTTATTGAAACAGACCCTACAGAGAGTACGGAGCGTGTAAAAGGTACGGAAATAGATTTAATTGTTAGTCTTGGAGTAGAAATGACAAAAGTGGAAGATTATAGAGGACGACAAATCAGCCAAGTTGAATCTATGTTAAAGGATAAATTTTTAGAGCCAGATATTAGCTATGTGCATTCAACAGAGCCAGAAGGGCAAATTATTGATCAAGAGCCGAAACCTCAAGAAGAAGTAATTGCTAAGGATACAACGATGAAATTTACGGTAAGCGCAGGAGTGCAAATGGTTACCGTAGGTAATGTTGTGAATTACACGAAGGCTCAAATGGATGAGTATGTAAGAAGAAATGGCTTGAAATGGAGTATTGCTCGTGAAGACTTTAATGATACAGTGGCTGCTGGAAGTGTTATTTCACAATTGACAAAAGTAGGGACTTCAGTTGAAGTAGGATCTACAATAGCGGTTGTTATAAGTAAAGGGCCAGCTGAAAAACCTAAAAAAACTATCGTTAAAACTGTGGCTGTGAAAATACCTTATGAACCAGCTGAGGAAGGTATGGAGCAAACTATTCGTATTGAAATTCAAGATAAAAACCATACAATGTCATCAGTAGCCGATACATTTACTATTACAGCTGATAAAGACTATAAAATACAGCTTGTCATTGAAGAGGGTGAAGTAGGCGCATATAGAATTATTCGTGATTCAGAAATTATTGATGAGAACAGATTCAACTTCAGCGATATTAAATAAGGGGGAATTGGATGGCGCAAGGCCAAATACGTAAAGCATTAAGCGGTTACTACTATGTATATGATGGAGAACAACTAATACAATGTCGAGGACGTGGGGTTTTTCGCAATCGCGGGGAATCTCCACTCGTTGGCGACAATGTAGAATACACTCTGGAAACAGAGGGGTCAGACGGTACGATCCAAAAAATTATGGAACGCCAAAATGAATTAGTACGTCCGCCAATAGCTAATATTGATCAAGGAATTTTAGTATTTTCTGTAAAAGAACCTAATTTTAATACAATTTTACTGGATCGTTTCTTAGTTGTTTTAGAATCATTCCATGTTCATCCGATTATTTGTTTAACAAAGATGGATTTACTAGAAGATCATGAACGCGAGGAATTGCAAAGCTATATAGAAGATTATGAAAGCATGGGGTATACAGTGCTACAAACCTATAAAGGTGAAGAAGAATTAGTTGTTCGTCTACAGCCTATTTTAAAGGGAAAAACTTCTGTATTAGCAGGGCAATCTGGAGTTGGGAAATCCACATTACTAAACACTTTAATTCCAGATTTAAATTTAAAGACTGGCATTATTTCGCAAAGTTTAGGGCGTGGAAAACATACGACTCGCCATGTCGAATTAATCGAAGTATGTGACGGCTTATTAGCAGATACTCCAGGATTTAGTTCATTTGATTTTGATGAAATAGAAAAAGAAGAATTAGGCGCATGCTTCCCTGAGATGGCCCGTATGGCAGATGATTGTAAATTTAGAGGCTGTTTACACTTAAAGGAGCCAAAATGTGCAGTAAAGGTAGCTGTTGAGGCGGGAGAAATTCGTGACTACCGTTATAAACACTACGAGCAATTTATGCAAGAAATTATGGATCGAAAGCCGAGGTATTAATGATGATACAAATAGCACCATCAATTTTAGCAGCGAACTTTGCTAAATTAGGAGAAGAAGTAAAAGAAGTAGAAAAGGCAGGGGCACAGCTTATTCATATCGATGTTATGGATGGTCATTTTGTGCCAAATATTTCTTTCGGCTCTATTGTTTTAGACGCCATTCGACCTTTAACTGATTTGCCACTAGACGTTCATTTAATGATCGAAAATCCTGATCAATATATTGAGCAATTCGCCAAAGCAGGAGCGGACTATATTACGGTGCATGTTGAAGCTTGCCGCCATTTACACCGCACGATTCAATTAATTCGCTCATATGGAGTTAAACCTGGTGTTGTATTAAACCCACATACACCACTAGAATCTATTCAACACATTTTAGAAGATATTGATATGGTGCTGTTCATGACAGTAAATCCAGGGTTTGGTGGGCAAAAATTCATTCATTCTGTTGTGCCAAAAATTGAAGCACTAGCAGCTATCATTAAAGAACGTAATCTCGATATTGCTATAGAGATTGACGGTGGTATTAATGCAGAGACTATTATTCCTTGTGCCAAAGCAGGAGCAACAATTTTTGTAGCTGGTTCCGCTATTTATAGTAAAGAAGATCGTTCGGCGGCCCTACAGGAAATTTTAGCTGCTGGTGAGGCAGCGATTCAAGGATGACAGTAGTCGTTGTTTGTGCAGGTGGGCCAAGAGCAGAACTCTGTTCATTTAGTCCGTATAAAGAACAAAGTGATGTGTTATTTATCGGAGCAGACCGAGGAGCGCTATATTTAATTGAGCAAGGAATCACACCGCATGCCATAGTAGGAGATTTTGACTCGCTATCGCAAGCGGAATACAAGCTGGTGATGGCACATACAAATGATAAACAACGATTCCAGGAAGAAAAAGATGAAACAGATACGGACTTAGCATTATTAAAAGCTTTGGCCTATGCACCGCAAGAAATTGTACTTACAGGTGTTACAGGTGGTCGTTTAGATCATTATGAGGCAGCAGTTCGTTCAATTTATCGATTACAAAAAGAGCATTCACAGGTAGTGTTGAAGATTATTAATCATGCAAATATGTTGCAATTTTTAATGCCGGGCAAGCACTTCATTGAAGCAGATGAGCAATACCGTTATTTGTCTTTCTTTGCATATGAAGAGCCGATTAAAGATGTGACATTAAGGCATGTGAAGTATGAAACAACAAATGAAGAAATCTCTCTTGGTACAACTCGCTTTACAAGTAATGAAATAATAGGGAATTCAGGGTCTATATCTTTCTCGCAAGGCATATGTTTAATGATAAGAAGCATAGATTAGCGTAAGGGGGAGAGAGTCCTGAAAGTATATACGTTCCAGCTGCCGAAATTTGTAAGTAGTATTACGCGTACATGTATCAATATTTTTAAAAAAGAAAAGAAAGTAAAAAAATCCGACTAACACTAGTCGGATTTTTTTTATAGTATTGAAAAACAAAACGGCCAAGGAATTCTTTGTGAATATTATGGTGGATGATTTCCGTTCCAGGCTACTCGCTTTCCTGTGGGCGAGCGTCAAGCCGCTTCCTCCGCTAAAGGAACGAAGGCTAAATGCGTCACATCCTGTGACAATGCCTTCGTGACCAACATCGTGTTGGCCTCAGGGTCTCGCCTGTCTCGCTTTCCCACGGGAGTCGAGTAGCCTTCCACTCCAATCAGCGGTTGCATAGAACTTTTATTAATTTTATGTATTTCAAAAGTGAACGCTATGGCTACCCACCATAATCAAACAGAAGAAACTTATTACAATAATGCTATTGTACACCTGATCTTGCTGACGCTACGTTAATTCTAGGCTTTCGCGAAAGACATGCCAGAAGATACATACTATGAGAAGTGGTTGATTGTAGTGGAGACTGGCCGACTCCTCGGGGATCACAGCGTCACAGATGAGACCCTGGAGCGAGCAACGCGAGTGAAGCGGCTCATCGGACGCCCCCAGGAAGCTTTGCTCTGTGCGAAAGCGAAGCGGCAGCAACAAATGTTTTCTGTAGCGAAAGTGAAGCGACAGCAACAATTGTTTTCTGTGCGAAAGCGAAGCGTCAGCAACACAGCGCCCAGTCGGAACGGAAATCAACCCCTCGCTTTGTTGAAGAACTATACTTTATTATATCGTAACTGCCATTCTGCATAGGTGTTTTGTTGTGCTGCTATATGTAATGAAAGCCGCTAGGAATTACTATGAGAAGTAATTTCTAGCGGCATAGTCATTTTATTATATAAATATTCACAAAGGCGGTTGGTAGTTTGCCCAGTTAATAAGACAGAAAAAAATCGATTTGCGCCAAATGCGAAATCGATTTTTTGGAAGCAACGATTAAACGCGCTCGATTTTACCTGATTTTAATGCACGTGCAGAAACCCATACACGTTTTGGTTTACCGTCTACTAAGATACGAACTTTTTGAAGGTTAGCACCCCAAGTACGTTTGTTAGCGTTCATAGCGTGGGAACGGTTGTTACCAGTACGAGCTTTACGTCCAGTGATTACACATTGTTTTGGCATGTAGTATTCCCTCCTTACTGTTGATGCTGAAAGATTATTATTTCAGTTCGGTATTTCACATACCATAATAATTTAACATACCATGACGTTCAGTGCAATAGTTTTCACATAACCTTTCAAGAAAAAAACCTTTACAGACAAAAAAATACTTGTTAAATAATGGCCGTTAATTCCTAGGTGTTACAATTGTTGGTATATATTAGCTCGATTTTAACTTGCATGCCTGATTGAAAGGGATTGACAAACAATGGAAGATTATCCTCGATCGGTGGCCAAGCTTTATTGAAACACATTTACCAGTTTGTAAGGGTATTAATATGTTCTGCAGAAACGGTAAAGCAAGCAAAACCTATACTTACTGAACCGAACTTTTAATAAATGGGCAAGCTGTTTTCATTTTCCTTCAGAAGCAAAAACTTTAGCCATTGTCATAGCTTTTTCTAATAATGGCATGGATGTCCCACCTCTCCTTCCTTCATTTTATTTTTATACCGTCTCTACGTCTAGCTACGTAGTTCCCGCACAGCCTACCCGCTGCGCTTAATGGTCTCATTTGTAAAGCTCCACAAGAAGTCGCATAGTTTTAGCGGTGTTATTATTTGTAAGAGAAAAGAAAATTAAAGTTACCTCTCTTAATTTTCGAAAATACAAAACGATCTTACTTGCTTATATTTATACTATATTGATATTAATTACTGTCATAACGTTAATGGACGTCTATTTTTTTAAACATGCGGTTCTTTATGAGGTGCTGTTTTTATTGATTTGTACTGTTTTTTCTATCTCTTTCCAGGAAACTTTTCTGATTATGTTAATAACAGGACTACCTATTTTAATAAGTGCTTATTTGAGTGTTGGGATATCAGGTGAAAGTATTAGAATATTTTTACCGATGTCCCTCATTATTCCTATAGGGCTAATTATTCAGCGTCACACTTATAAAATACAAAAACAAATTACGAAACAACAAATTTTATTACAAGTAGAAATGACAAAAACTAAAAATTTATCAAAATTATTAACTGAGAAAAGTAAAATAATGAACTATCTGAGCAAGCATTCCGGGACACATTGACAAATTTGCCCAATCGTCGAGCTTTTAATCATAAATTGACACAAATAGGGCAACAACTAAGTAAACCAAAATCTTTATCTGTCATGATGATTGATCTTGATTTCTTTAAAAAATTAAATGATTATTACGGTCATTTACAAGGTGACCAAGCTTTAATAAAAGTGGCAGCTCTATAGTGGCAGCTCTATTAGATGAAATTGCAGAAAAGTATAATGCATTTGTAGCACGTTGGGGAGGCGAAGAGTTCGTAATCGTTAGCCATCATGCGGCTAAATTTTCAGAGCATGTATGTGAGGAAATTTTAGAGGAAGTACGCCATTTAAATATACGTCATGAGCATTCAGAAGTTGCTAATATTGTAACAGTCAGCATTGGGATGTGTTATGCAAAAATCTCCAATAGCGAGCAATTGAAAATATGCTGTGAATTAGCTGATCAAGCACTATACACAGCAAAACAAAACGGTCGTAACAACTTTTACAGCAAAAGTGGAAATTTCGATGAGATGTATGTTTCCCTTTAAAATGTCAGTAAAACGTTGATACAATGCGCTTTCATGCCTTCTAAGGTTGCTTAATGCATAACGAAAGTGTTACAATATCATTTAGTCAAAAAGAGCCAAGGGGGCATTTCTATGTCAATTGAATTAAATAATGAATTCGGCCAAATTGATATTTCAACAGATGTACTTGCACAAATAGCTGGTGGCGCTGCTGTAGAATGCTACGGTATTGTTGGCATGGCATCTAAACATCAAATTCGTGATGGTCTAACTGATATTTTACGTAAAGAAAATTTTGCAAAAGGTGTTGTTATTCGAAAACAGAACGACGATTTACATATTGATATGTACATTATTGTTAGTTACGGGACAAAAATTTCGGAAGTTGCTTATCAAGTACAGTCGAAAGTGAAATATACAGTGGATAAAACATTAGGTATGAGCGTTAAATCTGTCAATATCTTTGTGCAGGGCGTTCGTGTAGCGAATGATTAAGAGGAGGAACTAATTCTAATGCAGTCTTTAGACGGAATAAAGTTTGCAGAAATGGTGCAAATGGGTGCCCATCACCTATTCCAAAATGCAAATTATGTTGATTCATTAAATGTATTTCCAGTACCAGATGGTGATACAGGAACGAATATGAACTTATCGATGACATCTGGGGCAAAGGAAACGGAGCAGTATGCGTCAGAACATATCGGCAAAACAGCTCAAGCTTTATCAAAAGGTTTACTTATGGGAGCACGCGGAAATTCAGGCGTTATTTTATCGCAGTTATTCCGTGGCTTTGGTAAATCTATCGAAAAAGAAGCGACGATTGATGCTAAGGGCTTTGCAGGTGCCTTCCAAGCAGGCGTAGAAACTGCGTATAAAGCAGTAATGAAGCCAGTTGAGGGAACGATTTTAACAGTTGCTCGTGAAGCGGCGAAAAAAGGTGTAGAAGTGGCAGAAACTGAAACCGATATCATTGCAGTGATGGAAGCATTTACTGCTGAAGCACAGGCTTCGTTACAACGTACGCCTGAACTTCTACCTGTTCTAAAAGAAGTCGGTGTTGTAGATAGTGGCGGTCAGGGTCTTCTATTTGTGTATGAAGGATTTTTAGCATCCTTAAAGGGCGAGCCATTACCAGTGAAAAATGAAGCAACTTTAGATGATTTAATTAATGCAGAACATCATAGAGCACAAGATTTCATGAATACTATGGATATTGAATTTGGTTATTGTACTGAAATCATGGTTCGTTTTGAAGAAGGAAAAGAACCATTTAGTGAAGAACAATTCCGCAATGAATTAAATCCTCTAGGTGATTCTTTACTCGTTATTTCAGATGAAGAAATTGCAAAAGTGCATATTCATTCTGAACAACCAGGCGCTGTATTAGCAATGGGTCAAAAATATGGTAGTCTTATTAAAATTAAAGTCGACAATATGCGTGAACAGCATTCTGCCATTGTTGGTGAGGATCATAAAGCACCTTCTTCCGCTAAGAAAGCAGAAAAGCATCCATATGCAATTGTAACGATTGCAATGGGCGAGGGAGTTGCTGAATTACTTCGTTCAATTGGTGCCTCTTATGTTATTGAAGGTGGTCAAACAATGAACCCTTCTACTGAAGATATTGTGAAGTCAGTACAAGAAATTGGTGCTGAAAAAGTATTGATTTTACCAAATAACAAAAATATCGTGATGGCAGCAGAACAAGCGGTAGAGCTATTAGATATAGAAGCGGCTGTAGTTCCAACGAAAACGATCCCTCAAGGTATGGCAGCGATTTTATCGTTTAATCCAGAGGCGGCAGTTGAAATGAACCAAGCAACAATGACAGAAGCCTTCGCAAATGTTAAAACAGGCCAAGTAACTTATGCAGTTCGAGATACATCTATTGATGGTGTGGAAATTCATAAAGATGATTTCATGGCTCTTGCAGAAGGAAAAATTGTATTATCGACTCCAGCATTAAAAGATGCTGCTGAGAAGGTAATTACTGATTTAGTGGATGAAGATGCAGAAATTGTAACAGTCATCTATGGTGAGGATACAACCGAAGAAAATGCTTCAGAATTAGTGAAATTCATTGAAGAGAATTATCCAGAGGTTGAAGTAGAGTTATTTAATGGTAAACAAGGATTATATCCGTATATTATTTCAGTAGAATAATTCACTCTACTTTGCGCATAAGTAGACAAAGCAGTGCACAAGCCGTGTACTGCTTTTGTTTATGGTATAGGGAGAATAGAGGATCCTACACGAGTTGAATTAGCTAAAAATAAGTGATTCGATGTATGCGTCCAATGGACAATGAACTTGGAAATATTGGAATATCAGCATTTTGAAATTATTGTCTATACGGAGTAGACAAAGGTTAATCAATATTGCCATTGTGTAAAATATAGTCGTGTAAATTTTCAGAAATTTGATAAAGAAGTGCTTTACTTTTATAGTAACTATCAAGCATGATATAAATAAAAAATCGATATTATTATATGGATAGAATAGAGGGGTGTTATTATGAAGTTTACTTCAGTATTTGATATTATTGGACCAGTAATGATTGGGCCTTCTTCTTCACATACGGCAGGAGCCGCACGAATTGGACGCGTTGCTAGAGATTTATTTGGAAGACAACCAAAATGGGCGAAAATTCACTTATATGGTTCGTTTGCTGAAACATATAAAGGACATGGAACAGATGTAGCTTTGGTAGGGGGCCTATTAAATTACGATACATTCGATGAGCGGATCAAAACAGCTTTTGCCGATGCAGAAAAGGCAGGATTAGATTATGAGTTTATCCCAGAAACAGCGAATATGGAGCATCCGAATACGGCTCGCCTTGTAATTGGCGATGATGAAGGAGAGATGTCTGTCGTTGGTATTTCTATCGGCGGCGGCAAAATTGAAGTGAGTGAGGTTAATGGCTTTAAGCTACGTTTAACAGGTGGTATGCCAGCAATCCTTGTTGTTCATGATGATCGTGCTGGCTGTATTGCCAATGTGGCAAATTGCTTAGCGATGCATGCAGTCAACATTGGACATATGGAGGTTTCGCGTATAGAACGTGGTTTAACGGCCCTTATGGTGATAGAAGTCGATCAAAACATT
The DNA here is from genome assembly GCF_044763535.1 of Lysinibacillus sp. NPDC095746. Lineage (NCBI taxonomy): Bacteria > Bacillati > Bacillota > Bacilli > Caryophanales > Bacillaceae > Lysinibacillus > Lysinibacillus sp. NPDC095746. The sequence goes on along the minus strand of NZ_JBIWGL010000003.1, from coordinate 179,986 downwards.
GAGGATAAAATATTACAACAAATTTCTTTAATACCACATATTTCAAAGGTTTCTAAAATTAATAACTAAGGAGGTGCACGAATATGGACGTATTGTTTCATAATGTTCGTGAACTAGTTGAACGAGCGGAACAAGAAGGAAAGCTAATTTCTGAAATTATGATTGAGCAAGAAATGTTAATAACTGGACGCTCAAGAGATGAAATTATACAGCAGATGGACAATAATTTAACAGTGATGGAAGAAGCTGTTGAAAGAGGTTTGAAGGGTGTAAAATCTGTAACAGGCTTAACGGGCGGTGACGCAGTATTGCTTCAAAATTATATTGCGCAAGGCAATTCACTGTCGGGGGATTTATTACTAGACGCGGTGAGTAAGGCTGTTGCAACAAACGAAGTGAATGCAGCTATGGGTACAATTTGTGCTACTCCAACTGCGGGTTCTGCTGGGGTTGTACCAGGGACGCTGTTCGCGGTAAAGAACAAGCTAAATCCGACGCGTGAGCAAATGATTCGTTATTTATTCACATCGGGTGCTTTTGGCTTCGTTGTTGCTAATAATGCTTCGATTTCAGGTGCTGCTGGTGGCTGTCAAGCAGAGGTTGGCTCAGCTGCTGGTATGGCGGCGGCAGCGATTGTAGAGATGGCTGGTGGTACGCCACAGCAATGTTCAGAAGCATTTGCCATTACACTGAAAAATATGCTAGGGCTTGTTTGTGACCCGGTGGCGGGATTAGTAGAGGTTCCTTGTGTTAAGCGAAATGCAATGGGAGCGGCAAATTCCCTTGTGGCAGCGGATATGGCACTTGCGGGGGTTACAAGTCGTATCCCGTGTGACGAAGTGATTGGTGCGATGTATCGAATTGGACAATCTATGAGTCCGAATTTAAAAGAAACTGCACGTGGAGGACTTGCTGCAACACCAACAGGTAAAGCTATTAGCAGAGCCATTTTTGATAATGGCGATTTAGAAAGTATCAAATCACTTCAAAAATAAAATTCATTAACACGTTTTTCCTTAGTGGAAGGCGTGTTTTTTGATGACCCTCTCCATACTTTTTTAGCAAGGGTTTTGGTAGCGAAAGCAACCGCTCATTATGGTGATGAGCCTAAAATAGGGGTATTACCAAGAAAATGTGTTGGGATGAAACATTCGAATATAACTAGCTATTAATCAATTATTAATGAAATGTATTGAATTGCTATCTTAGTGAAATTGAAAAGTTATATAATGATATTGACTATATAAAATTGCCGTGGCATGAATTGTCCGAAAGTGTTATACACAAGCAACAAGATGATGGAAGCTAAGAGTAAATGTAAGAAAGGGGAAAACTCATATGCTGAAAAATAGGATGGTTAAACGAATGACTGCAGGTAAAGTACTTGTGGTGAAAAACTTTGGAGGAGCTGTCGTGCAAGGTGACTGATTTAACGAATCCCGTTTCGGAATTAAAGGGAATCGGGAAAGAAACAGCAGGACATTTAGAGGCATTGGGCATCGAGACGATTGCGGATTTGCTATGGACGTTTCCGCATCGGCATGAGGATTTTCGTTTAAAGGATTTAGCACAAACACCACATAATGAACGTGTCACAGTTGAGTGTAAAGTTGAACGGGAACCGACAGTACTGTTTTTAGGGCGCAATAAATCACGATTACAAGTTACGGTGCTAGCAGGGCGACATTTAGTTAAGGTTGTTTTTTTTAATCAAGGTTATTTAAAACAAAAGCTTGTACCGGGAGCTATTATAACCGTTACGGGAAAATGGGATCGTGGCAGACAAGTAATCAATGGAACGTCTGTAACGTTTGGCCCTAAGACAGATCAAGTCGATTTTGAACCTATTTATAGTCTAAAGGGTTTGATTCCCCAAAAACGTTTTCGTAAATATATGCGACAAGCATTAGATGAGTTTGGTGCAGAAATACCAGATGCTGTTCCGCAGCATTTACAAGCCGATTATAAACTTACGACAATGCGTGAAGGGCTTGAGGGCATTCATTTTCCTGTCGATGCTGGGCATGCGAAACAGGCTAGAAGACGCTTTGCCTATGAAGAGTTACTAAACTTTCAAGTACGTATTCAAGCGTTACGTAAAATTAGAAAAGATAGTGAGCACGGTACAGTTATACAGTTTGATTTACAAAAGTTACGTGCTTTTATTGCCTCATTACCCTATGAATTAACAGGTGCGCAAAAACGCGTTGTCAATGAAATTTGTAAAGATTTGAAAGAGCCACATCGTATGAATCGCTTACTTCAAGGTGACGTAGGGTCGGGGAAAACAGTTGTTGCGGCAATATGTTTATATGCAGCAGTAACTGCTGGTTTTCAAGGGGCATTAATGGCGCCGACGGAAATTTTAGCAGAGCAGCATGCTGAAAATTTGCAGGAATGGTTTGAGCCGTTTGGCGTACGTGTAGCTTTACTATCAGGATCGACGAAAGCAAAGGAGCGTCGATTACTTTTGGAAGAACTAGCAAACGGAGACATAGATATTTTAATTGGTACACATGCGCTAATTCAGCCTGATGTCGTTTTTTACAAACTTGGTTTTGTTATAACGGACGAACAGCATCGTTTTGGTGTAGAGCAGCGTAGAATATTACGTGATAAAGGAGAAAATCCAGATGTGCTCTTTATGACCGCGACACCAATTCCGCGTACACTCGCGATTACAGCATTTGGAGAAATGGATGTTTCGATGATAGATGAAATGCCAGCGGGGCGTAAGCAAATAGAAACGCATTGGATGAAAAAAGAGCAATTTGGCTCTGTTATGTCAAAGCTAGAATTAGAGCTTGCTGCTGGTAGACAGGCTTATGCTATTTGTCCACTAATCGAGGAATCAGACAAGCTGGATGTACAAAATGCGGTAGAAATTTATGAGCAACTTGCTACGTATTTTAATGGGCGTTACAACGTCGGGCTAATGCATGGTCGCCTATCAGCGGATGAAAAAGATGCTGTTATGCGAGCCTTTAGTGAGGGAACTATTCACGTGCTCGTGTCGACAACTGTTGTTGAGGTTGGGGTGAACGTACCGAATGCAACTTTTATGATTATTTATGACGCTGAACGCTTCGGCTTAGCTCAGTTGCATCAGCTACGTGGGCGTGTTGGACGAGGCGAACATCAGTCATATTGTGTGTTGTTAGCTGATCCGAAATCCGATGAAGGCAAAGAGCGCATGCAGTCGATGACGGAAACGAATGATGGCTTCCGTCTAGCTGAAAAGGATTTGGAACTACGTGGCCCAGGTGACTTTTTTGGGCGTAAACAAAGTGGTTTGCCTGATTTTAAAGTAGCGGATTTAGTGCACGATTATCGAATACTTGAAACGGCGAGAAAAGATGCAGCGGATATGCTGGAGACTGATGCTTTTTGGCATGATGATGAGTACAAATATTTACGTGAAATGCTTGAAAATTCAGGTGTTTTACAAGGGGAACGCTTCGATTAACTGATTCTTTGATGCTCAATTAGGAATGTGAGCACTTGTTTTGAAAACAAGTCTTGCATTCTTTTTTTATACTCTATATACTGATATTAGTACCAAGTGCTAATAACAACTAAAAAGGTGGCGAATGATGTTGAGACGAACGAAAAAAGAGCGACAGCGACAATTATCCGAAACGATAGCTGATAATCCATTCGTCACAGATGAACAGCTAGCAACACAGTTTCAGGTTAGTGTCCAAACAATTCGTTTAGATCGTATGGAATTATCTATTCCGGAATTACGAGAACGAATTAAAGATGTTGCTTCGAAAACCTATGAAAATGAAGTGAAATCACTACCGATTGATGAAGTTATCGGAGAAATAATTGATATTGAATTGGATAATCGTGCATTATCTATTTTTGACGTAAAAGAAGAACATGTTTTTCAGCGCAATGGCATCGCACGTGGACATCATTTGTTTGCACAGGCAAACTCATTAGCGGTAGCAGTAATTGATGACGAACTAGCATTAACAGTACATTCTAATATTACCTTTGTGAAACCTGTTAGAGCTGGAGATCGTGTTATTACAAAAGCAATCGTTATCGGACGTGATGAAAAAAATCATCGTACAAAAGTAGAGTTAACGTCCACTGTTAACGGTGAAACAGTTTTTGTTGGTGAATTTGATATGTACCGCACGAAAGGTAAAGGTGAACAACAATGAAATTAGCGCTTGATGGAATGGGTGGAGACAACGCACCAAAATCAGTTGTTGAAGGTGCTTTATTAGCATTAGAGCAAATTCCAAATTTAGAAATTCAATTATATGGTCAGCAGCAAAAGCTTGAACCATTTTTAAAAATACATGATCGATTAACGGTAATTCAGTGTGATGAAGTTGTCGAAGGAACAGACGATCCAGCACGCGCTGTTCGTCGTAAAAAGGATTCATCCATGGCACGTATGATGGATGCAGTTGAAGAAGGAAAGGCGGATGCTTGTCTTTCAGCGGGTAATACAGGTGCTTTAATGGCAGGAGGATTATTTAAAGTAGGACGTATTGAAGGGATTGCTAGACCTGCTCTAGCCACTACACTTCCTACTTTAGACGGTAAGGGCTTTTTAATGCTCGATTTAGGGGCAAATGCGGACGCACGACCTGAGCATTTATTGCAATATGCCATTATGGGCGATATTTATGCGAAAAAGGTAGGTGGCTTACAAAAGCCACGTATCGGCTTATTAAATATCGGTACTGAGGATAAAAAAGGGAATGAATTAACGAAGGCGGCTTTTGGCTTATTAAAAGAAGCTGATTTAAATTTTATCGGTAATGTTGAAGCACGAGATTTACTTGAAGGGGTAGCGGATGTTGTTGTAACAGATGGCTTTACAGGTAATATGGTGCTGAAATCGATTGAAGGTACTGCTGGTGCGTTATTTTCAATGCTAAAAGAAGCATTTATGTCTTCAACAAAAACAAAAATTTCGGCAGCACTTATGAAAAATAATTTACGTGACCTAAAAAATAAAATGGACTACACAGAGTACGGTGGCGCAGGCTTGTTTGGTTTGCAGGCACCTGTCATTAAGGCGCATGGCTCATCAAATGCGAAAGCGATATACAGTGCAATTCGCCAAGCAAATACGATGGTTGAGCATACAGTCATCTCGACGATTACAGAAACAGTACGTCACTTAGAAATTGATTAACTTATTTAAGCAGGTGTTTTTTGTACCGAAAGCGAAACGACAGCAACACGGTTTAATCTGTGCGAAAGCGAAGCGACAACAACAACACAACAACGCACGACTGAGTGACCAACATCACGTTGGCCAAAAGCCACCGACGGATTCGCGAAATCGGAAAGGGGTTCAATGTAGGATGTTAGCTTAAAATCATCGCATCCATGCGATAACGGCTAACTGACCTGCATCGGTAAAAACGCCACGTCCTGTGGCATTACCGAAATGACCGACATCGTGTCGCCCCTCGTGTAGGCAAAAGTACAAAGTCAATTCCGGACTTTATGCCGAGGCATAATTGATTAAAAAGGGGATTAATAAAAAATGACGAAAATAGCATTTATTTTTCCAGGACAAGGATCCCAAGTAGTGGGGATGGGGCAAGAGTTTATTGAGAATGCAGCAGAAAGTAAAGCATTTTATGACCGTGCAAATCAATCGCTTGGCTTTGAGTTATCTAAACTTATGTTAGAGGGACCAGCTGAGGAACTAACATTGACTTACCATGCACAACCGGCACTGTTAACGACTGGTGTAATGGTTGCGGAAAAATTACGAGCAGCAGGTATAACGCCAAATTTTGCAGCTGGACATTCACTTGGAGAATATAGTGCATTAGTAATCGCTGGTGTGCTCTCATTTGAGGATGCAGTTTCAGTTGTGCATAAGCGTGGGCTTTATATGAATGAAGCTGTACCTGCAGGACAAGGTGCTATGGCAGCTATTTTAGGGATGGAGCTTGAGGCACTGCATGAAGTAACTGAAAAAGTATCTGCAACAGGTGATCCAGTTCAGGTAGCGAATGTTAACTGTCCAGGGCAAATCGTTATTTCTGGTACGAAGGAAGGCGTTGAAAAGGCTTCTTTAGCGGCAAAGGAAACTGGTGCAAAACGAGCAATTCCTTTAGTTGTTAGTGGTCCATTCCACTCAGAGCTAATGCGACCATCATCTGAAAAATTACGAGCAGCGTTGGCTAATATCTCATTATCAGCTCCACAAATTCCTGTAATCGGCAATGTAATGGCGAAAGTATTAGAGGATGTTCCAGCTATTCAGCAGGAGTTAGTAGAACAAGTATATAGCGCTGTACAATGGGAAGCATCTGTGCGTGAAATGATTGCACAAGGTGTGGATGTCTTTATTGAGTGTGGACCAGGCAAAGTATTAAGTGGATTAGTGAAGAAAATCGATCGATCTGTTGCGACATACTGTGTTTATGATGAAGCATCATTAGAGGCTGTACTAGAAGCGGCGAAGGAGTGGACAATTAATGCGTAAACTAGAGGGTAAAGTAGCTGTTGTAACTGGTGCTTCACGTGGAATAGGAAGAGCTATTGCATTAAAGCTTGCTGACGAAGGTGCTAAAGTTGTCGTTAACTATAGCGGTTCACAGGCAAAGGCAGAGGAAGTTGTAGCTACGATTCAAGAAAATGGCGGCGAGGCTGTAGCCGTACAAGCGAGTGTTTCAAAAACTGAGGAAGTTTCTGCGTTAATGGATGTAGCGGTGAAAACATTCGGCTCGCTTGATATTTTAGTCAATAATGCGGGTATTACGCGTGATAACTTGTTAATGCGTATGAAAGAAAATGAATGGGACGATGTGCTAGATACGAACCTAAAAGGTGTTTTCCTTTGTACGAAAGCAGTAACACGTCAAATGATGAAGCAACGTGCGGGCCGTATCATCAATATTTCATCAATTGTTGGTGTAGCTGGTAATGCAGGGCAAGCTAATTACGTAGCTGCAAAAGCAGGTGTTATTGGGCTAACGAAAACAACTGCAAAGGAATTAGCATCTCGTAATATTTTAGTGAATGCAATTGCACCAGGATTTATAGAAACTGAAATGACTGAGCAACTACCAGAAGATATAAAGCAAGGTATGCTTACGCAAATTCCTCTAGCAAAACTTGGGCAGCCGGAGGATATTGCAAAGGCAGTAGCTTTTCTAGCTTCAGATGATGCTAACTATATGACGGGTCAAACATTACATATAGATGGCGGTATGGTAATGTAATTTCAATTAGTCATAAATAATGATTTTTTGTATAATCATTGAGGGGAGGTGAATGTTTTGTCTACAGTATTAGAACGCGTAACAAAAGTAATCGTGGACCGTTTAGGTGTTGAAGAAAGTGAAGTTACACTAGAAGCTTCTTTCCGTGATGATTTAGGTGCTGACTCATTAGACGTAGTTGAGCTTGTAATGGAGCTTGAAGACGAATTCGATATGGAAATTTCTGATGAAGATGCTGAAAAGATCTCAACAGTTGGTTCTGCAATTTCATACATCGAAAGTAAATTAAACTAATTCGTTTAACTTTATATTGCTGAGATTAATCACCTCTACTGGTGCTGACATGGATGCAGTCATTATACAATAAATGTTTATGATTAAATAAAGTTAAAGCCTTTGGCAGAAATTACGTATGCTTTTCTTCTTGTGGAGCAAATACTATGCTAAGGGTATGTTTAAAAAGGGGCGAAATGGTTCGTTTAGCGAACTGTGATCGTCCCTTTTTTATCTTCATTTTTTTTGAAGGTAGTAAGAAGAATGCAAAAGTTATCCCTTTTTAGTAAGTGCGTAACACCTACTGATATAAAGGAACTCAGTCTAAGAATGCCACGTCCTGTGGTGACGACTGAGTGACCAACATCACGTTGGCCTATAGCATCTGGACGCAATTACGCCAAGGCGAAATTGACCTTTAAAAAAATAATTTCCAAAAGATTGTATTTAAGCCGAAATACTTTTGCATAAATGCCTTGAAAAAGGTACACTTAAACGGTAGAAACTATTAGGAAGGCAGATTGTTCAATGGCTATGAAAAGAAAAGGAAATATGCAGAAATCTGGCGTGCTTCCTGAAAAAGTACGCAATCAATTCGAGCTGTTACAGCATGAATTAAATATCACATTTATTAATAAAAATTTATTGTATCAAGCTTTCACACATTCATCTTATGTGAATGAGCATCGCCGTAAATTGTTTACGGATAATGAGCGTCTAGAATTTTTAGGAGACGCAGTACTTGAACTGTCTGTTTCTAAATACCTTTTTGAGAAATACCCACATATGAGTGAGGGTGAGCTGACAAAGCTACGAGCATCCATAGTATGTGAGCCGTCACTTGTTATCTTTGCAAATGAATTAGGCTTTGGTCGCTTTGTATTACTTGGAAAAGGTGAGGAATTAACAGGTGGACGGGAACGCCCAGCGTTACTTGCAGATGTATTTGAGTCATTTGTAGGTGCCCTTTATTTAGATCAAGGCTTACAAACGGTTGTGTGCTTTTTAGAACGAATCGTATTCCCGAAAGTAGAACTCGGTGCTTTTTCGCATGTGATGGATTTCAAAAGCCAATTGCAAGAAATGGTGCAACAAACAAATAATGGCCTTCTTCATTATGAAATTATTGATGAAAAGGGTCCTGCACATAACCGTACCTTTGTATCGAGCGTGCTATTAAATGGACAAGAACTTGGTATAGGTCGTGGGAAATCAAAAAAAGAAGCCGAGCAGCAAGCTGCGCAATGTGCGATGCGTTCAATGCGTGAGCAAACTGCAAAAGAGGAGGCTTAATAGATGTTCCTAAAACGACTCGAAGTGATTGGCTTTAAATCTTTTGCGGAACGCATTGGAGTTGATTTTGTACCTGGTGTTACAGCGGTGGTTGGACCAAATGGTAGTGGTAAAAGTAATGTCACTGATGCTATTCGTTGGGTACTTGGGGAGCAATCGGCAAAGTCGTTACGTGGGGCAAAGATGGAGGATGTTATTTTTGCTGGAAGTGACTCACGTAAGCCACTAAACTTTGCAGAGGTAACATTAATTTTAGATAACACAGATGAACAGTTAGCTTTTTCATATACAGAAGTTAGCGTAACAAGACGCGTATACCGTTCAGGTGATAGTGAATATTTACTAAATAACCAGCAGTGTCGCCTGAAGGATATTACGGACTTGTTTATGGACTCAGGGCTTGGGAAAGAGGCCTTCTCCATTATTTCGCAAGGCCGTGTCGATGAAATTTTAAATAGCCGACCTGATGACCGTCGTTCAATTTTTGAAGAGGCAGCTGGGGTATTAAAGTATAAACTAAGAAAGAAAAAGGCAGAGCATAAGCTTGTTGAAACAGATGAAAACTTGTATCGTGTTTTAGATATTTTACATGAGCTAGACAGTCGTCTGGAGCCGTTAGAAATTCAGGCATCAAGTGCAAGAGATTATGTGCAAATGTCAACTGAGTTAAAGGATTTTGATATTGCTATCCTTGTGCACGATTTAAATAATTGTGCACAATCTTTGCATGCTCTGAAAGCTGAGTATACGGAGCTATATGAAACGGAGCAAAAACAAGCTCAGCATATTTCTTCGATAGAAAAGCAAACTGCAAGTATTCGTAAGCTTTTAAAAGAGTTAGATGATTATCTAGATACGACTCAGGCTGAGTTTGTTAATGCAACAATGGAGGTAGAGCGTTGGGATGGTCGTAAAGCGTTAATGGCTGAAAAACGACAAAATGCTTCTAATCAACTACTTCAATTGAATACAGCATTACAGGAAGCAAAAGCTGAGGTTGAGTCTCTTATAGCCCAAGAGCAAGAGAAAAAAGAATTGTTCATTGAAAAACAGCAAGAGGTTGCAGCGCTAAAACACAGCATTAAGCAATTAGAGCAATCTTTAAATCGCTCAGTTTCTGAAATTGAAGAAGAAATTGAAGAACAAAAAAACCGCTATATCGACTCTTTAAACGAAGAAGCAACAGTTAAAAATGAATTAAAAAATATCGAGCAACAGTTAGCGCAGCAAAAAGCGATGGCGACACGAATGTTAGACCAAACGGATGAAATCGGGCAAGAGCTTGCGCAAATTCTAGCTGAAAAAGAGAAGCTAGTTGTTGCTCATACTACAACAACTAACGATTTGCAGGAAAAACTTGAGCAATATGAAGCATTGCAAATACAGCTTAAAAACGTCAATGCATCATTTAATGAAAAGCAGGATATGCTTTATAAAGCTTATCAGCATCAGCAGCAACTGAAAGCTAGAAAAGATACGCTTGCGGAGCTTGAAGCAGATTTCTCTGGGTTTTTCCATGGCGTAAAAGAAATATTACTAGCACGTGATAAAGGTGAATTAGCTGGGATTGAAGGAGCCGTTGCCGAGTTAATTCAAGTTGACGGGAAATATTCTCAGGCTATTGAAACAGCATTAGGGGCAGCCTCTCAGCATATTGTGACAACTAATGAACAATTTGCTCAACAGGCAATTCATTGGTTAAAACAAAAGAGAGCTGGACGCGCAACATTTTTACCTAAAACCGTTATCAAGTCACGAAAGATCAATCTATCTATGATTCAGCTAGCAACTGAACACCCAGCATTTGTCCAAATGGCTGATGCACTTGTAACGTTCGATGAAAACAACCGCACAATTGTTGAGAACCTCCTTGGTAATGTGATCGTTGCATCAAGTTTAGAAGGTGCAAGCCAAATTGCTCGTTTATGTGGGTTTAGGTATCGTGTTGTAACACTTGAAGGTGATATCGTTAATGCAGGCGGTTCATTAACAGGTGGTGCAATGAAGCAACAATCGTCACTCTTTACAAGAAAAGCGGAATTAGATGGTTTAATAGTAAAGCTAGAATCGTTGGATGCATCTATTTATAGTGCTGAACAGGCTGTCTCAGTTGAGAAAGAGAAGCTTGCAACATTGCGAGACACAGTAGAACAATTGAAGCTTGACGGTGAACAACTACGAAAAGATGAAATGCAACAGGCAAGTCGTATTCGTGAGCTAGAGGTTGTCGAAAAAAGCTTATCCGCAAGAGTATCTTTTGCTTCAAATGAAACACAAGATGTAAAAACACGCGAAGAAGCATTGTTAGCTCAAAAGGAAGCTTCTACGGAGCGTTTAGCGGCACTAGCGACAGAACTGCTAGAGATAAACGAAACAGTGGAGCAATTAAGCAAGGTGAAGCTACAAAGTGAATCGGAGAAAGATTTACTTCGTGAGCAGTCAGCTGAAAAACGCTCGCAGTTAGCGGTAATGCAGGAGCAAATGTCACAAGTACAAATTGCTACAGCAGAGTTAGCCCTACAATTAAACAAAGCTCGTCAAAAAGCCGAAAATATTTCTCAGGAAATAATCTGGCTTCAATCTGATGAATCGACAAAACTTTTAAGCGATGAAGAAGTGGATGAGCAAGTTGCTACGTGGAAAACGACGAGAGATTCGTTGCAAAACACTATTTCACAGAAAAAAGATGAAAAAGTAGCACAACAACAAGAGCTTACTACTTTAGAAGAACAGCTGAAGGAATTGCAACGTACGCATAAAGGCTACCTCGAAGCAATACGTGCAAATGAATTGAAGCGCAGTCGTGTAGAGTTTGAAATTAATAATTTCAATGAGCAGCTAGAAGAAAACTATCAGCTAACATATGAGGAAGCTGAAGAGTTAGCCCTGGAAATTGAAGATGAAGAGCATATGCGACGTCGAGTGAAATTACTAAAGAAATCGATAGAAGAGCTAGGTCCTGTTAATTTGAGCGCCATCGAGGAATACGATCGCGTACTTGAACGCCATTCATTTTTAACAGAGCAGCGTGAGGATTTACTTGCTGCACAGGAAACATTACATGAGGCTATTAAAGAAATGGATGAAGAAATGACGCTTCGATTTAGCGAAACCTTCTATGCCATTCGAGAGCAATTTAAACGTGTATTCCGTGAATTGTTTGGGGGAGGACAGGCGGATTTAGTGTTATTGGACCCTCAGAATCTGCTAGAAACAGGTATAGAAATTGTAGCACAACCTCCAGGTAAAAAATTACAAAATCTAAGTTTGCTTTCAGGTGGTGAGCGTGCACTAACTGCAATCGCGTTATTATTCTCCATCCTCAATATTCGACCTGTACCATTTTGTATTCTCGATGAGGTAGAGGCGGCTTTAGATGAGGCAAATGTCGTTCGCTATAGCCAATATTTGAAGAAATTTAGCCGTAATACGCAATTTATTGTGATCACCCATCGTAAAGGGACGATGGAGGGAGCGGATGTGTTGTATGGTATTACAATGCAGGAATCTGGTGTATCTAAACTTGTATCAGTAAAATTAGAAGATGAACCCGTACTTGCGGAGCAAAGGAGCGAACAAGCATGAGTTTTTTTAAACGTTTAAAAGAGAAATTGACAGGCAATCCCACCGAGGAAGAAAAAGTAGTAGCAGCAATCAATGAAGAAGAAGCTGCTGAACAGAAGCAAGACGAAGCAACAGAGCCTGCTCAAATTGAAGCAACTGTAGATGAAATGGAAAAAGTTGAAGAAGTTTCTGAAACAGAAACCTCAATTGAAACAGAAACTCCTGTAGCAATTGAAGAACAAGAGCAACAAGAAGTGCAAGAAGTCGCAATAGTGGAAGAACCTGTAAAGGAGAAAAAACCTTCTGCATGGTCTATTACACAAAAATTCAAGGCTGGTCTTGAAAAAACGCGTAATTCATTTACTTCTAAAGTAAACGATCTAGTTGCTCGTTATCGAAAAGTGGATGAAGATTTCTTTGAAGAATTAGAAGACTTATTATTACAGGCAGACGTTGGCTTTGAAACAGTAATGGAGCTAATGGACAAATTACGCTTTGAGGTTCAGCGTAAAAATATAAAAGATACGAACGGTATTCAAACGATTATTTCTGAAAAACTTGTGGAAATTTATGAGCAAGGAGAAGAGGATTTAATCGACCTTAATATGCAACCTAAAGGTGAGCTTACGGTAATTTTATTCGTAGGGGTAAACGGTGTTGGGAAAACGACGACAATCGGTAAACTTGCCCATCGTCTAAAATCGCAAGGGAAAACAGTTGTTTTAGCAGCAGGTGATACTTTCCGTGCTGGTGCCATCGATCAATTACAAGTTTGGGGAGACCGTGTAGGCTGTGAAGTGATTAAGCAATCGGAAGGTTCAGATCCAGCGGCGGTTATGTATGATGCCATTCGTGCAGCGAAAAACCGTAATGCAGATGTGTTAATTTGTGATACAGCAGGGCGCTTACAAAATAAAGTAAACTTAATGAATGAGCTTGAAAAAGTTCATCGAGTAATCTCTCGTGAGGTACCGAATGCTCCGCATGAAGTACTATTAGCATTAGATGCAACAACAGGCCAAAATGCACTAGTTCAAGCCCAAACATTTAAGGAAGCTACAAATGTAACGGGGATCGTTTTAACGAAGCTTGACGGCACTGCAAAAGGCGGTATTGTTCTTGCTATTCGTAATAAATTACACATTCCTGTGAAGTTTGTTGGTCTTGGTGAAAAAATGGATGATTTACAACCATTTGATGCAGAGCGTTATGTGTATGGCTTATTTGCCGATGGTTTAGATAAAGAATTACAAAATAATGGGGATTAGGTTTATAACAAATGTTTACTGTAGCGAAAGCGAAGCGACAGCAACAAAGCGCCCAGTCGGAACGGAAATCAACTACACGTTCTGATGATGGTAAGGATTGACATTTGAGTAAGTAAATTTGTAATTGCGCTCGTCTGTAAACAGGGGAATCGCATTGTTTAAAAGGGAAATACTGGCTATAGGTGAAAAACACCTTAAAAGCAGTTAATTAAAGCTTTTAGACAAGGAGATTACCTTGACACAGACGGGCGCTTTTCGTTATGATACAAATGACTAATAACGGGAGGAGAAACATTCGATGCTACTTGAAAAAACAACACGCATGAACTTTCTCTTCGACTTTTATCAAGCATTATTAACAGATAAGCAACGAAGTTATATGGAGCTCTATTATTTAGATGATCACTCACTTGGAGAAATCGCTGAATCGTATGGAGTTTCACGCCAAGCTGTTTATGATAATATTCGTCGAACAGAAGCGATGCTTGAAGAATATGAAGAAAAACTATGTTTACTTGAAAAATTTCAACAACGTACACAAATGCTTGCGCAGCTAACAACAGGGATTACAGAACAAAGTATGACAATTGAAGAGCAGCTAACGCTTATAGAACAGTTGAAAGAATGGGATTAGGAGGCGAAAGCAATGGCTTTTGAAGGATTAGCGGAACGACTCCAAGGAACGATCCAAAAGATTAAAGGTAAAGGTAAAGTATCGGAACAAGACGTTAAAGAAATGATGCGCGAAGTCCGATTTGCTTTAATCGAGGCGGATGTTAACTTAAAAGTAGTCAAAGAATTCGTTAAAAAGGTCAGTGAACGTGCTGTCGGTGTAGATGTTATGCAAAGCTTAACACCAGGTCAGCAAGTTATTAAAATCGTACAAGAAGAATTAACAGAATTAATGGGTGGCGAGCAAAGCCCAATTAAATTTAATACAAAGCCACCAACTGTCATTATGATGGTCGGCTTACAAGGTGCCGGTAAAACAACGACTACAGGTAAATTGGCAAATGTGTTACGTAAAAAATATAATCGTAAGCCATTACTAGTTGCTGCAGACGTTTATCGTCCAGCGGCTGTTCAGCAGTTACAAACATTAGGAAAGCAGCTATCCCTACCTGTTTTTGCATTAGGAACCGATGTATCTCCAGTAGAAATTGCTCGTCAGGCAATTGAATTGGCAAAAGAAGAACATCATGATGTCGTTATTATCGATACAGCTGGTCGCTTGCATATCGATGAAGATTTAATGCAAGAATTAAAAGATATTCGTGCGTTAAAAGAGCCGGATGAAGTATTCCTAGTTGTAGATGCTATGACAGGTCAGGATGCTGTAAACGTGGCAGAAAGCTTTAATGAAGCGGTCGGTATTACAGGCGTTGTTTTAACAAAGCTAGATGGTGATACACGTGGTGGTGCGGCGCTATCAATTCGTTCCGTTACACAGAAGCCGATTAAGTTTGTTGGTATGGGTGAGAAGATGGATGCGCTGGAACCTTTCCATCCAGAGCGTATGGCGTCCCGTATATTAGGAATGGGTGACGTTCTATCGCTTATTGAAAAAGCTCAGGCAAATGTCGACGAAGCAAAGGCTAAAGAACTAGAGGAAAAATTTAAAACTCAGTCTTTTACGTTCGATGATTTTGTTGAACAATTGCAGCAAGTAAAGAAAATGGGACCACTTGACGAAATTTTAAAAATGTTACCAGGTGCTGGAAAAATCAAAGGCTTAGACAATGTTAAAGTTGATGATAAGCAAATGGGACGTGTAGAAGCGATTATTTATTCGATGACACCTGCTGAAAAGACGAATCCAGAAATTATTAACGGTAGCCGTAAAAAGCGTATAGCGAAGGGTTCTGGGACATCAATTCAAGAGGTAAATCGTCTATTGAAGCAATTTGAAGAAATGAAAAAAATGATGAAGCAAATGACAGGCATGGCGAGTGGAAAAGGAAAGAAAAAGATGAAACTACCAGGCTTCGATTCATTGTTTAAATAATATTTTATAGGTGTTAAGAAAAAACACTTTACAAACAACCTAAACATTGATAACATACTATCTTGTGTGAAACTTATTCGGAGGTGCTATTAAAATGGCAGTTAAAATTCGCTTAAAACGTATGGGAGCTAAAAAATCTCCTTTCTATCGTATCGTAGTTGCAGACGCTCGTTCACCACGTGACGGTCGTTCAATCGAAACAGTTGGTACTTACAACCCACTAACTAAACCAGCTACTGTAAACATTGATGAAGAGAAAGCTCTTAAATGGTTATCTGACGGTGCAAAACCATCAGATACAGTGCGTAACTTGTTCTCAGAACAAGGTATCATGGAAAAATTCCATAACCAAAAATTCAGTAAATAATCGGGGGCGAGGTCTTTGAAGCAGCTGATTGAAGCAATCGTTTTACCGTTAGTCGATTATCCAGAAGAAGTTCGTATAGAGACGGATGAAAATGCAAATCGAATTGTTTATAAACTTTTTGTTCATCCAGAGGATCGAGGGAAAGTCATAGGCAAACAAGGGCGAGTAGCGAAAGCGATTCGTACAATTGTTTATTCAGCGGCGGGTAGTCACCATCAAAAAAAGACCTACGTCGATATATTGGATTGAAAGAAAAGATTTTCACGCTCTTTTATATGCAACAAGCACTGGAGAGTCCTGACAGCTATGTTTACATGCGCTTAGGAATTCGAAGTGGACTTGAGGTAAAGCGTAAAATCTGGACTTAAAAGGAAGGAGCTTGCCGGTTCCTTCCTTTTTTCATTATCTTAGTTACATTGAGAGATAATTGAACATAATGACATTGAGGAAGACTGGTCAACGTCTTAGCTAGAACACCGTCCACCAAAAGTTAAACTGCTTTTGTAGATGAAAGGTGAGAGAAATGTTACTTTTTGATCTGGCTAGCAAGTAGCTTGACGGGGACGAGCATGTTTTAGCATTTTTTATCTTCATTCAGCTTAGGACTCATGCCTCTTAAGGTTGTGGGATGAATGAGGATGTAATTCCTTTTCAGCGGATTTCAAACTCCCGCTGAATGAAGATACAGCCTCCGGCGGATGTTACGGATTTTGAAAAGAATGAAATGAAGGATGTTAGCCTAAAACCTTCGCATTTAACTGACTCGAAATCCGGACGCAATTACGCTGAGGCGAAATTGATATGAGGTGAGATTTGAATGGAATGGTTTAATGTAGGTCGTATTGTCAATACGCACGGTATTCGCGGTGAGGTGCGTGTGTTATCAACAACTGATTTTGAGGAAGAGCGCTTTGCAGTGGGAGTAAAGCTTGCGGCGTTTAAAAAAGACGATAAAAAGCCAACGTGGGTAACAATTGAATCAGTGCGTCGTCATAAAAACTTTATTTTGTTAACCTTTGAAGGAATGAATAACATCAACTTGGTTGAGCCTTTCAAAGAAGGAATGCTCAAAATTACGAAAGATCAAATGACAGATGATTTATTAGAGGAACATGAATATTTCTTCCACGAAATAATTGGCTGTACAATTGTATCTGAAGAAGGCGAAACAATTGGAGCAGTGACCGACATTCTTCAAACAGGTGCAAACGATGTATGGGTAGTTAAAGGCACTAAAAAAGAGCATTACATCCCGTATATCGAGGATATCGTCAAAGAAATTAATATTGATGAGAAGAAAATAGTGATCCATGTAATGGAAGGTCTACTATGATGAATATTCATGTGTTAAGTTTATTTCCGGATATGTTTACAGGCGTTTTTGGAGCGTCCATATTAAAGAAAGCACAGGAAAAAGGTGCTGTAAATCTGGAAGTCACTGATCTCCGTGGATTTTCGGGTAATAAGCATAATCAAGTAGACGATTATCCGTATGGTGGCGGTGCGGGAATGGTGTTAAAACCAGAGCCGATGTTTAGCGCTGTCGAGGCCATTACAGAAGGGAAAAATCCTCGTATCATTTTGATGTGCCCGCAAGGTGAGCGCTTTACTCAAAAAAAGGCAGAAGAGCTGGCGCAAGAAAAAGAGCTAGTATTTTTATGTGGTCATTACGAAGGTTATGATGAACGCATTCGTCAGCATCTTGTCACAGATGAGATTTCAATTGGAGATTTCGTATTAACTGGTGGCGAGCTAGGGGCTATGACAGTTATAGATAGCGTTGTACGACTTCTGCCGGGGGTTTTAGGACAAGAGGATTCCCACATACAAGATTCGTTCTCAACGGGTCTCCTAGAGCACCCACATTATACACGCCCTGCTGAATTTCGTGGGATGAAAGTACCTGATGTCTTACTGTCGGGCAATCACGCAAAGATTGAGCAATGGCGTATGGAAGAATCTCTGAAAAGAACATTCGAGCGTCGTCCTGATTTGCTCGAGAATTATCCATTAACAGACAAGCAAAAATTGTATCTAGAAAAACTTAAAAACAACGATAAAGATGCTTGATTGCTATCTATATTTATGATAACATCTATTCTGTACTTCTATGTGAAGTACTGAATTACGGTGTTCCGCTGTGGCATAGATTGCGTGCAAGAGCATCTGTCTAAGGAGAGAAAACAATGTCAAACATTATTACAGAGATTACAAAAGCTCAGCTTCGCACTGATCTACCAACTTTCCGTCCTGGTGATACTGTTAAGGTACACGTGAAAGTAGTAGAGGGTACTCGTGAACGTGTACAAGTATACGAAGGTGTAGTAATTAAACGTCGTGGTGGCGGTATTAGCGAAACTTTCACAGTTCGTAAAATTTCTTACGGTGTAGGTGTTGAACGTACATTCCCTGTACACACACCAAAAATCGCTAACTTAGAAGTTGTACGTCGCGGTAAAGTACGTCGTGCTAAACTTTACTACTTACGTAACCTACGTGGTAAAGCTGCTCGTATTAAAGAAATTCGATAATTATGACTTAAAAGTGAGGGGCTTGTGTAACAAGCCCCTTTTCTTTTTGCTTGTCATCTTAAATAGCTATCAACTAAAATGAGGATAGACAAGGGGGCAAATCTCGATGGAAAAACAAATAAAGGAAAAGAATGAACTATGGGAATGGACAAAGGCACTTCTAATTGCATTTGCGATTGCAGCGATTATTCGTTATTTTTTATTTACACCCATTGCAGTAGATGGCCAATCCATGATGCCAACCCTTGAAGATGGCGATCGTATGATTGTAAATAAAATTGGTTATAAAATAGGTGAACCAAAACGCTTTGATATTGTGGTATTCCATGCTCCTGAAAAGAAAAACTATATTAAACGTGTTATTGGGCTTCCAGGAGAGACATTGGAGTATAAAAATGATCAATTATACATTAATGGTGAACCGATCGATGAACCTTATTTAGATGCTTACAAATCAAAAATTACAGAAGGTACTTTAACCGAGGATTTTACATTAAAAGACATTGATGTAAACCTAAAAGATAATGTAATTCCAGAAGGCTATGTTTTCGTTATGGGAGATAATCGTCGATACAGTAAGGACAGTCGTATTATTGGAGTCGTCGATCAGAAAGAGATTATCGGGAGTACAAGTCTGATTTTCTGGCCGTTTAGTGATATTAAAATTGTAAAGTAATTCTTGAAAGGGAGAGATCAATTATGCCTTGGCATAATTGCGTCTGGAATCGGCTTTGTGCTTAGGCCTGCATGATGCAGGTCAGCTAGCCGTTATCGCATGGATGCGATGATTTTAGGCTAACATCCTATTTAAGAACACCTTTCCGATTCCATGACATCCGCCGGAGGCTTTAACTTCTTTCAGCAATTGTTTTTTGTAGCGAAAGCGAAGCGTCAGCTACAGGCGTTTGGACACCTGCTGAAAGAAGTTAAAACTCCCTTTTTCTTTTAGTTTAGGAGGTATAGATATGACTATACAATGGTTTCCTGGGCATATGGCAAAAGCCCGCAGAGAAGTTACAGAAAAATTAAAGCTAGTTGATATTATATTTGAATTAATAGATGCACGTTTACCGCTATCTTCCCGAAATCCGATGATCGACGAAGTAATTAATCAAAAACCGCGTCTCCTTATTTTAAATAAGTCAGATATGGCAGATGAGCACGAAACACGTAAATGGGTTGAATACTTCGCACAACGAGGTCATAAGGCGGTTGCAATCAATTCTCTTGAAGGCAAAGGATTACAGCAGGTGACAAAGGCTGCTCAAGAAATTTTGAAAGAAAAATTTGATCGCATGAAATCACGTGGGATGAAGCCAAGAGCCATTCGTGCAATGATTGTTGGCATTCCGAACGTAGGAAAATCGACGCTTATTAACCGCTTAGCGAAGAAAAATATCGCAAAAACAGGGAATACGCCAGGGGTCACTAAGGCTCAGCAATGGATAAAGGTTGGCAAGGAGCTAGAATTACTCGATACGCCAGGTATTTTATGGCCGAAATTCGAAGACCAAGAAGTAGGCTTTAAATTAGCGTTAACAGGTGCTATAAAGGATACTATAACGAATATGGAGGATTTAGCTGTATATGGTCTACGCTTTTTATCCGTTCATTATCCGGCACGAATGGAAGAACGCTATGGCTTCCAATTTATCCATGAAGATTTAGTGGAGACCTTCGATCATATCGGTAAACTTCGCCGTGTTTTCGGTCCTGGAGGAGAAATCGATTATGATCAAGTAGCTCAACTAGTCGTTCGCGATATCCGTGGGTTGCAATTAGGTAAACTAACATTTGACTTTGTTGACGAACAACTTGAAAAAGAAACAGAACAGTAATAAAACTGTCATACTCACCTTAAATCGTGAGTATGACAGTTTTTCTTTTAGGAATACGCCATCTTGCCGATAAATGATATAGAGCGAGAAAAAACGATAAATACTTTTGAATGGATTCGGAGCTTTTCGATATAACGTGGGAATTGATTGTAGTGAAGGCTTGCGCTTTGTGCTGTCGCTGCGCTTCGCAAAAGAGCAAAGACTCCTGAGGGCGTCCGATGAGCCGCTTTACTTGCGCTGCTCGCTGCAGGGGCTCGGGCCAACGCGTGAAAGTGAAGCGGCACCGGTGAAGGCGTATCGCAGGATGTGATAGTTTTAGCCCTTGCTCCTCAATTGCTGATGCTTAAGGAGTCGCCCGACCTCCACTACAATCAAGTAATATACACGGAATACCATTAAATGTAATACGATTCCAAACCTGTTCTTTCTAAAAAAGTATTGTTAGTATAAAAGCATGGGCGGGGAGACTCAGGCTGCAAATGTGCGGAAGGAAGAGTGCTGTGCATTCAAGTACATATTACAAAAAAGGATATATTATGAAGAACGCCAAAACGTTAGGGTGAATCCTTAGCCCATTAAAAAGTAAAATTAGCGAATAACTGTTAAGAACCAATAGGGAGTAAATATATGAAAACGATTAAAGAAATTACTACAGCATTGAAAGAAGCGGAGGAATGGCAGGACTGGATGACGGGGGTAGCAATCGATGAACGTGCAGGTGTGCAAAAGGCTTGGCAAAGTTGGCAAAGGTCCCAAGAGAAGAAGCAACAGATACTGCAGGAACATCAAGCGAAAGTTGATTTCGATCGAAGTTACGGAGGAGAGAATACCTTAATTGCAGGGGTAGATGAAGCAGGGCGTGGACCGTTAGCAGGGCCAGTAGTAACAGCAGCTGTTATTTTACCTGCGAACTGTGAGGCTCTAGTCGGATTAAATGATTCAAAGCAATTATCAAAAGATAAACGCAATGCTTATGCTGCTTTAGTAAAAGAGCATGCATTATGTTACTTTATCCATTTCCAATCAACACAACAAATTGATGAATTAAATATTTACGAAGCGACGAAGCAATCGATGAAGACAAGTGTAGAATCGTTATCTATAAAACCTAATTATGTGCTAGTTGATGCTATGACACTGCCAATCTCTATTCCGCAGGATTCAATAATTAAAGGGGATGCGAAAAGCTTAGCTATTGCAGCTGCATCCATATTGGCAAAAACAGCTCGAGATGATTATATGGATCAATTGGACGAGCAATTCCCTATGTATGGTTTTGCTCAGCATGCAGGATATGGAACAAAACAGCATTTAATGGCCCTTGAAAAGTTTGGTCCAACTATTCATCATCGCAAATCATTTGAGCCGATAAAGTCAATGCTTTAACTTATTTCAGCGATGTTTTATGTAGCGAAAGCAAAGCGACAGCTACAAGTGTTTTATGTAGCGAAAGCAAAGCGACAGCTACAAATGTTTATTGTACAAACATCTGCTGAAATAAGTTAATGTTCTGGCGGGTGTCGTTTTTAAATAAAAGGCACTTTCAAGCAGTTAGAAATGATATTTGTAAAAACGTATATCTGTGAATAAGTTGCTTAGAGCTCCGACTCAGCCCTCTAGGAAAGCGCCTGGTCGGAGCAAAAAACGTTAAAAAAGGACGCCAATTACAAGGAGTAGTTGATGAAAGGAGTACATATATGACAGCCACATCTTTTAATCCGATTCAAATGCAACAAAGTGCTTTAACCCTAAATAATCAGCCACTTACTTTAAAACAAGGGCAAGTATTTCAAGGAACAATTAAACAATTATATCCAGATCAAATGGCAGAAATACAGGTTGGCCATCAGAAGTTTATTGCTAAACTCGAAGTGCCGCTAAAAGCAGGTGATGCCCACTTCTTCCAAGTAACTGGTACAAGCCCACAAACAGAACTAAAAGTTGTTACGGGCCCTATGGGGCAAACGACTTCTCAAAGTCAACAAATCAATCAGTTACTTGACTCAATGAATTTACCCAAAACCGCTGAGATGCAGCAACTTCTAGCTCATTTTATGAAAGCGCAGCTACCGATTTCAAAAGAGCAGCTAATGCAGGCAGAAGTGTGGTTAAAGGCATTACCAGAAGGTGTTACGAAGATGGATGCCCTACAAGCCATTCAAAAAATGGTAGAGCTTAAAATGCCGATGACTAATGATGTTTTTCAAGCTCTAATAAGTGGACAAAAAACTACTGGCATGGTTTCCGTAATGGAAAGCTTTACACAGCTTTTAACGAAAGAAATAGCTTTACCAGAAAACCTTAAGCAAACTCTAATCCAACAAGTAAATGCTATTGCAAAGCCTTTTGAAGTAGAAACAGGTAGTTTAGTACTTGCCAAATCCATTCAAATATTATCAAATAATGCTGCTGCTATGAGTGAAAAGATTCAAGCCATGAATATTTTAAAAGAGGCAGGGATTCTTCCTCAGCAGGCAACCTTGCAAAACTGGTCAAGCTTTAGTGATGTAAAGTCTGTTCAGTCAAATCAGTTTCAACAGGCTGGAGAAGTTATTCAAGCAATTTTAACGACAAAATCTGACAATATCAATCATCTAGTTGACCAGCTTAAATCTTGGACAGCAAATCAAAGCTTGCTAACCAACGAACAACAGCAGTCATTAAATCAACTTATCGATCGATTTAATCAGCTACCAGCAACTAAACAAACGCTAGAGATTTTCGCAAAACAAATGCAAGAACAATTTATAAAAGCGTTTGCAGAAAATTCTTCGGAGCGTTTATTTACACAAGACGCCAATGCTCTTTCGGTAAAGGACCATTTATTATCGCTTTTAAAGCATGAGGCTACTACTCCGCTACAAAATGAAGCATTCATGCGAAATCTTATGAAAAATAGTGTTGAATCCCCGCAAGCAATGATTCAGCAAATCGTGACGCAAGCAGATGCCCATGTACAAAACTCTATGGACAGTAAAGCAATGGAACATGCACTTAAAACAGTATTAAAAAATCTAGGAGTTAGCTATGAAGCGACACTTAGTAATAAGTCAGCAGATTTACAGCAGATTGCACATCAATTAAAACCGCAGCTACATACATTATTGCAGGAAACACATATTTCTCCGCAGCTTAAGGAAGCAGCAGAAATGTTAATGGCACGCATGAACGGCATGCAGCTCGCATCAGGAGAGAATGGCCATCAGCATCAGCTTATTATGCAAGTACCATTAGAATTCTTTGGTAAGAAAATGGATGCAACATTGCAGTGGAATGGGCGCATGAAGGAAGATGGTAAAATTGATGCCAATTATGCACGTATATTATTTTATTTACAAATGGCATCTATGAAAGAAACCGTTATTGATATGCAGGTTCAAAATCGTGTAGTTTCTGTGACAGTATTTAATGAAAATGATATTATTCCGCTTGCAGAACCACTGAAATCAGCGTTGAAAATTGGCCTAGCAGAAAAAGAATATCAACTTTCAGGCGTTTTTATGAAGAAATTTGAAAAAGCCCAACCTGTAAAAACACCTGTAGTAGGACAGCAGGAGGAACATAGTGGGGTGGATTTTCGCGTATGAGTGAAGAAAAATTTACTCGAAAAGAGGCTATCGCTCTCACGTATAAGTTAGGAAGTTTTGATAGTCCAACGGTAGTAGCAAAAGGAAAAGGCAAAATAGCAGAAAATATATTAGCGCGCGCAAATGAGCACGATGTCCCTATTTATGAGGATCCTAACCTTGTTCATTTACTTGGACAATTAGATCTCAATGAGTCAATCCCAGAAGAATTGTTTGAAGCTGTCGCTGAGGTTTTTGCATTTATTTATCGATTAGACCAACAATATGCCGAAAAAATAGAAAAAATAGAGAATTCTGATTTTCATAAAACTCTGTTTTAGTACACAAAACAGAAAAAAGCGTCATATTAAAAGATAAAAAATGAATAAGAGACAAGGTATAGACTTTATCAGAATCTTTCGTTAGAATAGATTATGTTAGTAAAACAATTTTATGCAAATGTTTGATGGGAGGATGTATTATGAATATCCATGAATATCAAGGGAAAGAGATTCTTAGAAAATATGGTGTAGCTGTACCAAACGGAAAAGTAGCTTTTTCCCCTGATGAAGCAGTGAAAGTAGCGAAAGAACTTGGCTCTAATGTGACAGTAGTCAAGGCGCAAATTCATGCAGGTGGACGCGGTAAGGCGGGGGGCGTGAAAATCGCCAAAAACCTTGACGAGGTACGTGCATACGCAAAAGAATTACTAGGTAAAATTTTAGTAACTCATCAAACAGGTTCAGAGGGAAAAGAAGTAAAACGCTTATATATTGAAGAGGGTTCTGATATTCAAAAAGAATACTATTTAAGTCTAGTATTAGACCGCGCAACATCCCGTGTAACAATGATGGGGTCTGAAGAGGGTGGCATGGATATTGAAGAAGTAGCAGCATCAAATCCAGAAAAAATCTTCAAAGAAGTTGTGGATCCTGTTGTTGGTTTAACAGGTTTCCAGGCACGTCGCATGGCGTTTAATATGAATATTCCAGCCAACCTAGTAGGGAAAGCTGTTAAATTAATGTTAGGTTTGTATCAAGCATTTATCGACAAAGATGCTTCTATTGTAGAAATTAATCCACTTGTTATAACTGGACAAGGAGAAGTTTTGGCATTAGATGCTAAATTTAATTTCGATGCAAATGCGTTGTATCGTCATAAAGATATTGTCGAATTACGCGATTTTGATGAAGAAGATCCAAAGGAAATCGAAGCATCGAAATACGATCTTAGTTATATTTCTCTAGATGGCAACATTGGCTGTATGGTTAATGGAGCGGGTCTTGCAATGGCTACAATGGACACAATTAGCTATTATGGCGGAAGCCCTGCTAACTTCTTAGATGTAGGTGGCGGTGCAACGGCAGAAAAAGTAACAGAAGCTTTCAAAATTATTCTTTCTGATCCACATGTAAAAGGTATTTTCGTAAACATTTTTGGCGGAATTATGAAATGTAACATTATTGCCGAGGGTGTTGTGACAGCTGCCAAAGAAATTGGCTTAGCTGTGCCATTAGTTGTACGTTTAGAAGGTACAAATGTGGAACTTGGAAAAGAAATATTAAATGCATCTGGTTTAAACATCGTTGCAGCGGATTCAATGGCTGACGGTGCACAAAAAATTGTGGGACTAGTAGGCTAAGGAAGGCAGGGAGAACAATGGCTGTATTTATTGATAAAGATACGAAGGTAATTGTACAAGGGATTACGGGCGAAACAGCGCTTTTCCATACGAAGCAAATGCTTGATTATGGTACTAAAATTGTAGCTGGTGTAACACCAGGTAAAGGTGGTCTGGAAATCGAAGGAGTGCCTGTATTTAACACTGTAGTAGAAGCTGTAGCTGCAACAGGCGCAACAACTTCAGTTATTTATGTACCTGCTCCATTCGCGGCAGATGCTATTTTAGAGGCAGTTGATGCTGAATTAGAATTAACAATCTGTATTACTGAACATATTCCTGTCCTTGATATGGTTAAGGTTAAACGTTATATGGAAGGTAAAAAGACACGTCTAGTTGGTCCAAACTGTCCAGGTGTTATTACGGCAGATGAATGTAAGATTGGTATTATGCCAGGTTATATCCATACGAAAGGGCATGTAGGAGTTGTTTCTCGCTCTGGTACGTTAACATATGAAGCTGTACACCAATTGACACAAGCTGGTATTGGCCAAACTACAGCTGTAGGTATCGGTGGAGACCCTGTCAATGGTACGAACTTTATCGATGTTTTGGAAGCGTTTAACAACGATACGGAAACATATGCAGTTGTAATGATCGGGGAAATTGGGGGTACAGCTGAAGAAGAAGCGGCTGAGTGGATTAAAGCGAATATGACGAAACCTGTCGTTGGCTTTATCGGTGGCCAAACAGCACCTCCAGGAAAACGTATGGGTCACGCTGGTGCTATTATTTCAGGTGGTAAAGGAACAGCAGCAGAGAAAATTAAAGCAATGAATGCTGCTGGTATAGAAGTAGCAGAAACGCCATCTGTCATTGGTGAAACACTTATTAAAGTAATCAAAGAAAAAGGGCTATACGAAAAGTGTAAAACCCATTAAAATGGAAGATGTAGCACGTTGTTGCTACATCTTTTTCTTTATTTAGACACGGCTTTAAAAGATGAAATAGCTAACTCCCTACTTACTGTCTATAAAAGCTATGTCATGAAAGATGCGGTCATTTAATTTCTTCTATTAAAAGGAGGTTTTTAAATGATTTTATCAGTCGATACACAGAGATTACTAGCTTTACATTATATATACCCATTGCCACTTCAAAAACTTCAGCAATTATTGTCCCCGGTGGATATACTAAGTAATTTTGAAGAAGCGTCCCCCAACGAGATTGCCAAAGCATTGCAAATATCATCCCAAAGAGCGTTGGAAATATCCGACAGTTTTCGACGGATAATGACATTTTCGTTTCGGGAAGCTTATGAACGGGCTAATATTTCCCCTATCCCTTTTCATCATCCTTTATACCCGGCGCAATTATTTGAAATATCCAGCCCACCTACTGTATTGTATGTGAAAGGTCGGTATTCTTTATTAACGAAAGAAAAACGAGTAGCCATTATAGGCTCTAGAAAGGCTACAGCTTATACAAAGACTGCGTTGGACCTAATTGTCCCGCCTCTTGTTGAACACGAATATACTGTCGTAAGCGGGCTTGCAAGAGGGGCAGATACGATTGCTCATGAGACAACGATAAAAGTTGGCGGTTCCACAATTGCAGTGCTTGGACATGGGTTTAATTTTATATACCCTAAGGAAAACCAGTCTCTCGCTGAGCATATGGCGGAGCATCAGTTACTTGTCACAGAGTATCCCCCATATATGAAGCCTGAAAAATGGCATTTTCCAATGCGTAACCGAATAATTAGTGGATTGTCCAAAGCTTTAGTTGTAACCGAAGCAGCATTAAGAAGTGGCACACTTATTACAACAGAATATGCTTTAGAGCAAGGAAAAGATGTATTTGTTGTACCGGGTCCAATTAATGCGGAGCAATCAAAAGGGACCAATAAACTACTATTAGAAGGAGCTATTCCGGTGTGCAATGGTCACGAAATCGTTGAAACACTTACTCTCTTTTCTAACAAAAATTGAAAAAAAGTTGCATTATCTTAAAATCTGTTATACATTTTGCAACAGGTAACTTAAAAAATAGCAATAGACCTCTCTAAGGGGGAGAAAATAGATGGCGGATTATTTAGTGATTGTAGAATCACCAGCAAAAGCAAAAACAATTGAACGATATTTAGGGAAAAAATATAAAGTGAAAGCGTCAATCGGGCATGTTCGTGATCTACCACGTAGCCAAATGGGTGTTGGTCCTGAAAATGATTTTGAACCTAAATATATTACTATTCGTGGTAAAGGTCCTGTTTTACAGGAATTAAAGTCTGCGGCTAAAAAAGTGAAGAAAGTCTACCTAGCGGCCGATCCAGACCGCGAGGGAGAAGCGATTGCTTGGCACCTTGCGACTGCGTTAAATATTGATATTAATTCAGATTGTCGTGTTGTTTTTAATGAGATTACAAAGGATGCGATTGTAGAATCCTTTAAAAATCCACGTCCTATTAATATGGATTTAGTAGATGCACAGCAAACACGCCGTATTTTGGATAGGCTTGTTGGGTATAACATTAGTCCAATTCTTTGGAAAAAGGTTAAAAAGGGATTATCAGCAGGACGAGTACAATCTGTAGCACTACGCATGATTATTGATCGTGAAAATGAAATTAAAAATTTCCAACCGGAAGAATATTGGACAATTGAAGGTTCTTTTGAAAAAGGTAAGAAAACGTTCGATGCGCTTTATTATGGTGATGGCAAAGAAAAAATTAAATTAACAAATGAAGAACAAGTAAAATCTATTTTAAAAAATGTTAAAGGTACAAGTTTTGAAGTTGTCAATGTATCTAAAAAAGAACGTAAACGAAATGCAGCACCTGCCTTTACAACATCTTCTTTACAGCAAGAAGCAGCACGTAAGTTAAATTTCCGTGCTAAGAAAACGATGATGCTTGCCCAACAATTATATGAAGGTATTGATATTGGTAAAAAAGAGGGGACAGTCGGTTTAATTACTTATATGCGTACCGATTCTACACGTATTTCGGACACAGCAAAAACGGAGGCAATTGCCTACATTGAATCCAAGTACGGGAAAGAATTCATCTCCACGGAGTCGAAGCAGACTAAAAAAGCATCTAATGCACAAGATGCCCATGAGGCTATTCGTCCAACTAGCACGATCCGAACTCCAGAGGAATTAAAAGCAGTGCTTAGTCGCGACCAATTGCGCTTATATCGTTTAATTTGGGAGCGCTTTATCGCTAGTCAGATGGCGCCGGCTGTACTTGATACAGTTGCTGTTGATTTACAAAATGGGGATGTTTTATTCCGTGCAAACGGCTCACAAGTTAAATTTGCTGGCTTTATGAAGTTATATATTGAGGGTACAGATGATCAAACTGAAGAAACAACAAAGCTTCTACCTGAAATGGAAGTTGGCGATCAAGTAAAATCTCTTGAAATTGAGCCAAAGCAACATTTTACACAGCCACCACCACGCTATTCAGAGGCGCGTCTTGTAAAGACAATGGAAGAGTTAGGTATAGGGCGCCCGTCCACATATGCACCGACCCTCGATACAATACAGCGCCGTGGCTATGTCGTTTTAGATGCAAAACGATTTATGCCGACTGAGCTGGGAGAAATCGTGCACCAACTTGTACTAGAGTTTTTCCCTGATGAAATAAATATCGAATTCACAGCACAAATGGAGCAAGATTTGGATGCTATTGAAGAAGGTAGTCGTCAGTGGAAAGAAATTGTCCGTGAGTTTTATAAGGATTTTGAGGTCCATGTAAAGCATGCAGATGAGGCTATGGAAAAGGTTGTTATAAAAGATGAACCCGCTGGCGAGGATTGTGAGCTTTGTGGATCTCCAATGGTCTTTAAGCTTGGACGATATGGGAAATTTATGGCATGTTCAAACTTCCCGGATTGCCGCAATACGAAAGCTATTATGAAACCTATTGGTGTAAAATGTCCTTCCTGTGAAACTGGCGAAATTGTCGAGCGAAAGAGTAAAACAAAGCGTTTATTCTATGGTTGCAATCAGTACCCTGAGTGTGAATTTGTTTCTTGGGACAAACCAATTAGTAGACCATGCCCTAAATGTAGTGCATTATTAGTAGAGAAAAAAATTAAAAAAGGTGTGCAAATTCAGTGTACGAAATGTGACTATGAAGAGACACCTACTCAATGATAGAAAGATGGTAAGAACATGACTGAACAAGTAGTAAATGTAATAGGCGCAGGTCTTGCGGGCAGTGAGGCCGCTTGGCAAATTGCTCAACGCGGTGTGAAGGTTAAACTTTATGAAATGCGTCCGGTAAAGCAAACACCAGCTCACCATACTGATAAATTTGCAGAGCTTGTTTGTTCAAACTCATTGCGTGCAAATGGCTTAACAAATGCCGTAGGTGTAATTAAAGAGGAAATGCGTATTTTAGATTCTGTTATTATGAAGGCAGCAGATGCATGTTCAGTACCGGCAGGCGGTGCCTTAGCAGTGGATCGTCATGAGTTTGCCGGATATGTGACAGACTCGGTGAAAAATCATCCTCTTGTCGAAGTAATTCATGAAGAAGTCACTGAAATTCCAGAGGGCATTACTGTAATTGCCACAGGGCCACTAACATCGAAAGATTTAGCTGAAAAAATTCAGGGCTTAACAGGTTTAGATTATTTATATTTCTATGATGCAGCAGCACCAATTATTGAAAAAGACAGCATCGATATGGAAAAGGTTTATTTAAAATCGCGTTACGATAAAGGGGAAGCAGCTTATTTAAACTGTCCTATGACAAAGGAAGAATTTGATCGTTTCCGTCAAGCGTTAATCGAAGCAGAGGTTGTGCCATTAAAAGAATTTGAAAAGGAAATTTACTTTGAAGGCTGTATGCCTATCGAAGTAATGGCCGCTCGTGGGGAGAAAACAATGTTATTTGGACCGATGAAGCCAGTAGGTCTAGAAGATCCAAAAACAGGGAAACGACCTTATGCTGTTGTTCAATTACGTCAAGATGATGCAGCAGGAACTCTTTACAATATCGTTGGCTTCCAAACCCATTTAAAATGGGGACCGCAGAAGGAAGTACTGCAATTAATTCCGGGATTAGAGAATGTTGAAATCGTTCGTTATGGAGTTATGCATAGAAATACGTTCATTAATTCACCAAAGGTTCTAGAGAAAACGTATCAGCTTCGCGAGCGAAAAAATATTTTCTTTGCTGGTCAAATGACAGGTGTCGAAGGATATGTTGAATCTGCTGGTAGTGGTTTAATTGCTGGTATTAATGCGGCTCGTTTAGCATTAGGACAAGAACAACTTATCTTCCCATTTGAAACGGCATTAGGAAGTATGGCGCGTTATATAACAGAAGCACAATCGAAAAACTTCCAGCCAATGAACGTTAACTTTGGAATTTTCCCTGAACTACCACCAGGACGTCGTTCAAAACCAGAGCGTGCAGAGATGCATGCTACACGTGCAATAAGCACAATTCGTAATTTTGTGAATTCACAAACAATTTGATTGCAAAAAGCCTCTAAAAGTTGATATACTCTTAGAGGCTTTTTCTTTTTTGTAGGTAAAATGCTAATTTACACGTATTTTATTATTTTGTATGGAGATTTTCTCAAAATATAAACATTTCCACTTGCTATATGATGAAGATAGGTATAGTGTCAATATGTATGTTTTCTACATTAACGATACCCAACATGACAAACTAAAGAGATACACGAAATTGTACATTTTTTAATAGCAAGGTGTAAGTATTTGGGTTCATCACCAAACGTTAGGATGACGTTGAAACGTATGCTAAATATAGATATTGGATTCCGTTCCGACTGGACGCCCCCGGGAAAGCGACCAGCTTGAACAAAAAACCAATCCCACGTTATGGTAATGAGCCGTCATATACAGAAGGTTTATAATAATTCGTTGGTGGTGAATCTTTTAATGTTAGTTTCGTCCCAAGATGCACTTGAACAGTTTATGCTTTATATTCAAATTGAAAAAAACTTCTCTGTTCATACAGTGCGAGAGTATGAATCGGATCTACTAGATTTTTTAGCGTTTTTGCAGGCGGAGGGCGTAAATGATTTAGCTAGTGTTGAGTATATACATGCACGTCTTTATGTGACGAAGTTGTATGATGAAAAGAGAGCAAGATCATCGGTATCAAGGAAAATCTCCTCAATACGCTCCTTCTATCGCTTCCTAAATAGACAGTACGGATTAGATGATGGGGCATTTCGATCACTTTATCATCCAAAAAAAGAATCACGTTTACCTAGTTTTTTCTATGAAGAAGAGTTGAAGCAGCTATTTGATGCGAATGTTGGCGATGATTTGAAATCATTAAGAAATACAGCTATATTAGAGCTGTTATATGCGACAGGTATTCGTGTAAGTGAGCTTACCTCTATTCAAGTAAAAGATATTGATTTCCACTATTCAATTATTAGGGTAATGGGAAAAGGGCGAAAAGAACGTATCATTCCATTCGGGCAATTTGCGAGTTTAGCTATGCAGGATTACATAGAACAAGCTCGTCCTCGATTGATGAAAAACACAAGTCATCAGCAATTGTTTGTCAACATGCGCGGTGGGGAACTTACTCCTCGAGGTGTACGTCATATTTTAACTGAAATGATTGACAAGGCCTCGCTCCATACGAAAATATATCCACATATGCTTCGCCATACTTTTGCCACACATTTATTGAATAATGGCGCAGATTTACGTACGGTGCAGGAGTTATTAGGTCACGCTCATTTAACTTCTACACAAGTTTACACACATGTAACAAAAGAGCATCTTCGTCAGACATATATGAATGCTCATCCAAGGGCATAATAAGCTAAGGAGGAAGGCAAATGGGACAAATTCATGCGACAACGATATTTGCGGTTCATCATAATGGAGCTTGCGCAATGGCAGGTGATGGTCAAGTAACCCTAGGGAATGCGGTTGTGATGAAAGGTACAGCAAGGAAGGTCAGACGTCTGTTTAATGGGCAGGTACTTGCTGGATTTGCCGGATCGGTTGCCGATGCTTTTACACTTTTTGAAATGTTTGAAGGAAAGTTAAATGAATACAATGGCAACTTACAACGTGCAGCGGTTGAAGTAGCTAAGCAATGGCGCGGTGATAAAATGCTACGTCAATTAGAGGCGATGCTACTTGTAATGGATAAAAGTACGCTTCTTCTTGTTTCAGGTACTGGAGAAGTCATTGAACCGGATGATGGAGTGTTGGCAATTGGTTCTGGGGGTAATTATGCATTATCAGCAGGTCGTGCTTTGAAAAAATATGCGGGTGATACAATGTCTGCTCGCGAAATTGCCGAAGCGGCATTAGAAACCGCTGCTGAAATCTGTGTGTTTACGAATCATAATATTATCGTGGAGGCGCTTAACTAATGACAAAAAATAATTTAACGCCAAGACAAATTACTGAGCATTTGGATCGCTATATCGTTGGACAAAATGAAGCGAAGCGAGCGGTAGCTATTGCGTTACGTAATCGATATCGTCGCTCCTTGTTAAGTGATGAGATGAAGAATGAGGTAATTCCAAAAAATATTTTGATGATTGGACCTACAGGTGTCGGGAAAACAGAAATTGCACGAAGAATTGCAAAGCTAACGAATGCACCTTTTGTGAAGGTAGAAGCAACAAAGTTTACAGAAGTAGGGTACGTTGGACGTGACGTAG
Organism: Lysinibacillus sp. NPDC095746; assembly: GCF_044763535.1. Lineage (NCBI taxonomy): Bacteria > Bacillati > Bacillota > Bacilli > Caryophanales > Bacillaceae > Lysinibacillus > Lysinibacillus sp. NPDC095746. The sequence continues at coordinate 146,764 of NZ_JBIWGL010000003.1, read as the reverse complement.
AGTCCATGGTACGTGATGTAGTAGAAGCTTCTCATCGTCTTGTAAAAGAAGAAATGATGGAGTCTGTAAAGGACCAAGCAGAGGAATTGGCAAACGAAGCCATCGTTAAGCTATTGGTTCCATCCTTACGAAAAAAACAATCTATGCAAAACCCATTTGAAATGTTATTTGGTGGGAAAGAACCACAAGCCAATGACGATTCCTCTGAAGAAACTGAAGTACGCTCCAAACGTGCGCAAATCGCTATCGATTTACGTAATGGTAAATTAGAAAATGAATGGGTTACAGTTGAAGTAACGGAACAAAATCCTTCTATTTTCGATGCGTTACAAGGAACGGGCATGGATATGTCAGCTAACAGTGGCATGCAGGATATGTTATCTAATTTGATGCCTAAAAAGCAAAAGAAACGTCGTGTACAAGTAAAAGACGCGCGTCGTATTTTAACAATCGAGGAAGCGAATAAGCTCATAGATGCAGATGAAGTTGCCCAAGAAGCTATTTCAAGAGCTGAACAGTCAGGTATTATTTTTATTGATGAGATTGATAAAATCGCTAGTAAGGATAGTAACTCCTCTGCGAATGTATCACGTGAGGGTGTGCAACGTGATATTCTGCCGATCGTTGAAGGTTCTACTGTAACGACGAAGTACGGTGCTGTAAAAACAGACTTTATGCTGTTCATTGCTGCTGGAGCATTTCATATGTCAAAACCATCAGATCTAATTCCTGAGTTGCAAGGCCGATTCCCGATTCGAGTAGAGCTTGAAAAATTAACGAAACAAGATTTTGTACGTATTTTGAAAGAGCCTGACCAATCACTTATTTTGCAATACAAGGCTTTGTTAGAAACAGAAGGTGTGGAAATAAACTTTACGGAAGACGCGATTGAACGAATTGCAGAAATTGCAACCGAGGTCAATCAAGCGACCGATAATATTGGAGCTCGACGTTTACACACAATTTTAGAGCGTTTATTGGAAGAATTATCGTTTGAAGCTGCAGAAATTGCGCCTGCAAATATTCCGATTAATGCTGCGTATGTAGATCAAAAACTTGCGGGTATAGTAAAAAACAAAGATTTGTCACAGTTTATATTGTAATATAAGGCTGAATAGTTTCATTCAGTTGTAAAAAACTTTAGAATATTAAGTAAATACTCTTCGGATTATTTATAGGAGGAACATATAATGAATTTATTAGAAAAAACGCGTAAAATTAACTCGATGCTCCAAGCATCTGCTGGTAAGCCAGTAAACTTTAAAGAAATGGCAGATACTTTAGGAGATATTATAGACAGTAATGTTTATATTGTAAGCCGTAAAGGGAAGCTATTAGGCATTTCAATTCATCAACAAATTGAAAACGAACGTATGAAAAAGATGTTCGAAGAGCGTCAATTCCCAGAAGCGTATACACATAGCTTGTTTACAATTTCTGAAACATCTTCAAACTTAGATATTAATGACGAACATACTGCTTTCCCTGTTGAAAACAAAGAGCTATTCCAAAATGCCTTAACAACGATTGTTCCGATTGTTGGTGGTGGTGAGCGTCTAGGTACATTAATTCTTGCTCGTTTATCTTCACAATTCGAGGATGATGATTTAATTTTAGCTGAGTATGGTGCAACAGTAGTTGGTATGGAAATTTTACGTGAAAAATCTGAGGAAATTGAAGAGGAAGCTCGTAGCAAAGCTGTTGTACAAATGGCCATTAATTCTCTTTCATACAGTGAGTTAGAAGCTATTGAACATATCTTTGAAGAGCTTGATGGCCATGAAGGCTTACTTGTTGCTTCAAAAATTGCAGACCGAGTTGGCATTACACGTTCAGTAATCGTAAACGCATTACGTAAACTAGAATCTGCAGGTGTAATCGAATCTCGCTCTCTAGGTATGAAAGGTACTTACATTAAAGTACTAAACGGTAAATTCTTAAACGCATTAGCTGAAATTAAAATGAAATAATAAAACGTTCTTTCGGAACGGTATCAGGCATCTGGAATGAATTTTCTAGATGCCTTTTAATTTTCTTTCAACGAATGTCTTTTGTCACGTAAGTGAAACGGCAGTTACAGAAGTCTCCTACCTCTATAGATAGTGAGGTAAATGCGGTTTTAAGTTACAGGGCCCAAATACCCGAAGTTGCGCTATGCTTCCTCTTTTGCGCAAATAAAAAAGCGGCTGTTCTGACAAGCGCTCGGCCGGGACGGAAAGTATCCCCTCGTTTTGCAAAAAGATAAAAAAATTTATTAGTAACATGAAGGCATCAGGAATAATTACGTTCCGGATGCCTTTTTGAACTTTTTCGTAATTCGACAAAGATTCGACGAAATTTTCATCCGATTTACAATGCTCTAATTAAGTCGAACTGTGATATAGTACTAAATAGGGGGGAGAAATAATCTATGTTTTAATTCTTTTTCTCATTTTCTATAGGTAAGTTTTCGACCTTTATAGACGTAATTATCATTGCTTTCTCCCTAAATTAGATTTTTTGAGTGCGCATTACTATTTGCATAAATGAAAAAAATAGATGCTCCAATTGATACTTATAAGACAGTCTAGAATAACTATTCTGAATTTTTTGTAATCTAAATGGCTTGGACTTGAATAGTAAAAAGGAACTCTAATTTAGACATTGTGTCTACCGGTGTTTTGTAAGAAAATGGAAGAAAATCAATCCTAAAACCGTAAACACTGTCGAAGTAGTGTAAATTAACTAGATATGTGTTGTGTCCCATGAAGCCTGTAGTAGCAAGGGGTGCGGAAGTATTGTCCTGGTTATTTGTGAATAAAAATAGGTCTGATTTACTATCAAAAAGGGACAAAAGACAATAGACACTAGGTATCATCTTAATTACAATTGTGTTATTGGATAAAAAAAGAAATACATAAATGAGGTGAATGTTTTGGATTTGTTTGGAGGAACTATTAGTAGCCTGGAAAACGGACTTTCTTATGCAACTTTGAATCATAAAACAATCGCTAATAACATTGCGAATGTCGATACGCCGAACTATAAGGCGAAAAGTGTAAGTTTTAAAGATATGTTGGAGAAAGAACAACAAATGTCCTTGTCGGCATATCGTACTGATAGTAGACATTATGATTTCGAGATTCGACAATCAACACCTGGTGTGAATAATATTAATGGCTTACGTTATCGGAATAACGGGAATGCCGTAGATATGGATGCTGAACAGACGAAGCTAGCGGAAAATCAAATTTACTACAACGCATTAATAGAACGTATGAACGGCAAGTTAAACACATTAAATACTGTTATTAAAGGAGGTAAGTAATAGATGTCTATTTTTCATGGAATGAATACCACTGCCTCAGCTTTAACAGCACAGCGTTTACGAATGGATGTCATTTCTTCAAATATGGCAGGCATGGATACAACGCGAGCTAAACAAGTGAATGGACAGTGGGAGCCATACCGTCGAAAGACTGTGACATTTACAGCGCAAGAGGGACAGTTTTCAAAGTTCTTTAATGCTGCACTTGGTAAAAACGCAAAAAGTGGCGTTGGTAACGGCGTAAAAGTTACACAAATAAAAGAGGATACGGAAACACCTTTCAAACTTGTGTATGATCCAACTCACCCCGATGCAAATGCAGATGGCTATGTAAATATGCCAAATGTAGATCCATTAAAAGAAATGGTAGATTTAATGTCAGCCACTCGTTCCTACGAAGCAAACGTAACTGTATTGAATGCAAATAAATCCATGCTGACAAAGGCTTTAGAGATTGGAAGATAAATAAGAAGAAAGGAAGATACATAATGACAATTTCGTCCGTTTCACAAATGACACCTACGCAGGTTGTAAATGAAACAAATAAACTTAAAACGACACCTTATGAAGCACAACAGAGCTTTGCGAACTCGTTAAAGGAAGCAATATCCAAAGTAAATGATCAACAAATTACTTCTGACAATCTTACTCAAAAGTTAATTAATGGAGGAGATGTAGAGTTGCACGAAGTGATGATTGCATCTCAAAAAGCGAGCATTACATTAAATGCAACAATTGAAGTTCGCAATAAGGTGATTGAAGCTTACCAAGAAATAATGCGAATGAGTGTCTAACTTTATTTGAACAAGTGATTACAATCACTATTAAGTAAAGAATATATCCCATAATTTATATTTATTTAAATGAATGTTTGATGTAGAGGGTTGATGACTCCTTCAGGATTACGTTACAAATAATACCCTGGAGACAGAAGTGATGAAGTTTAAAAGCATCAAGTCTTGTAATAATGCCTTCGTGACCAAATCATGATTGCCAAAAGTGGCTCATCGGACGCTCCTCGGAAAAAGACTAATCGAAACGGAAATCAATCCGTTATGGTGATGATATTGATTGAATGTTATGGGATACCACTGTTTTCGCGAATTATTAGATGGATAGGTTATTCACTATAACCGGAGGATCATAATGAATGAACGATTGACGAAAATAAAAAACGACACCAGCAAATTTTGGACAAGTCGTAGTAAAAAACAAAAAATTGTAATGATCGGTTCTTTAGTAGGGGTTGTAGCACTTGCTATAGGTATTACAATTTTTGCTACAAAAACTACATATGTACCACTTTATAAAGATTTATCGACAAGAGAAATCGGACAAGTGAAAGAAGCGCTAGACGCCAAAGGTGTAAAGTATGAAATTGAACCTGGAGGTACATCGATTTCAGTACCTGAAGAGCAAGTAGACTCATTATTAGTGTCGTTGGCATCGGAAGGATATCCACAAACGGGATCGATTGATTACTCTTTTGCAAATAGCTCTGGATTCGGTATGACAGATAATGAGTTTAATCTATTAAAAAAAGCAGCAACTGAAACAGAAATTGCAAAGCTCATTAAAAATTTAGATGGTGTAAAAGATGCAAAGGTAATGATTAACATTCCAGAAGAGGGCGTTTTCTTAAAGGATGTTAAAGAGGAAGCGACGGCATCTATTGTTTTAAATACAGACCCTGGCTATAAATTTACAGAGCAACAAATTGCCACTATGTATAATTTAGTAGCAAAAAGTGTGCCAAATTTAAAAACGGATAATATTGTTATTTCTAACCAATTTTCTGATTACTTTGATCTGAAAGCTGCGACTACTGATGGAGCTTCAACAACGACAGCAGAAGGTCAGTTACAAGCGAAGAAATTAGTTGAGCGTGACCTACAGCGTCAAGTTCAAAATATGCTAGGTACGCTTATGGGACAAGACAAAGTAGTAGTTTCTGTGACAACAGACATTGATTTCAAAAAAGAAAATCGTGAAGAAAAACTAGTAACACCTGTTGACGAAGAGAATATGGCAGGAATAGAAATTAGTGCTCAACGTATTACAGAGCAATATTCTGGAGGTGCTGCAGCTACTGGTACACCTGAAGCAGAAACGACGACAGATAATTTCACAACTTATAACGAAGGTGTAAATGGTAATGGAGAATCTGAACGTACTGAAGAAACAATTAATAGTGAAGTAAATCGGATACGTAAAGATATCCAAGAGGCACCATATAAAATTCAAGATATGGGGATCCAAGTAATTGTTGAACCTCCGACAGGGGCTGACGCGGGAACGTTACCAAATGGGGTTCAAGAGGATATCCAGAAAATTTTAAGTACTATTGTTCGTACAACGATTTCTAAAGATGTAGCAGCTGAACTTACTCAACAGCAAATCGATGAGAAAGTTGCTGTTTCAGTACAACCTTTAAATGGTAAAGCAACAGAGACAGCTAGTGAAAAATCTGTTATTCCATGGTGGGTTTGGGTAATCGGTGGCATATTGCTAGCAGTAATATTATTGCTTGCTTTCTTCATTATCCGTTCACGTAAACGTGCGCAGGAAGAAGAAGAACTTAGTATCCTAGATGAACAAGAAGAATTAATGATTGAAGATATTAATGAAGAAATTGAAACGGAAGCTACAATGCGTCGTAAGCAGCTTGAAAAAATGGCAAAAGATAAGCCAGACGATTTTGCGAAGTTACTACGTAGTTGGATTGCGGAAGACTAACTAGGAGGTTAGGCTGTGTCCAAGAAAGATAAGGAATTAACCGGAAAACAAAAGGCCGCTCTCTTGTTAATTTCATTAGGGCCTGAGGTTTCAGCCTCTGTCTATAAACATTTAACAGAAGAAGAAATTGAACGTTTAACTTTAGAGATTTCAAGTGTTAAGAAAGTAGAAGCAAATGTTAAAGAGGAAATTATTGAAGAATTCCACAATATTGCACTTGCGCAAGACTATATTACACAGGGGGGTATTGGTTACGCGAAGACAGTATTGGAAAAAGCACTTGGTGTAGAACAGGCGCAAACAATTATTAATCGCCTAACATCTTCTTTACAAGTGCGTCCATTTGACTTTGCGCGTAGAGCTGATCCAGCACAGATTTTTAACTTTATTCAAAATGAACATCCACAAACAATTGCCCTTATTCTATCTTATTTAGAAGCAGGGCAAGCGGGTGTTATTTTATCTTCATTACCACAGGAAGTACAAGCTGATATTGCTAAACGTATAGCTGTAATGGAGTCAACTTCACCAGAAGTTATTAGTGAAATCGAATCTGTTTTAGAGCGTAAATTATCATCAACTGTTACACAGGATTACACGGAAACGGGTGGCATTGACGCAGTTGTTGAAGTGTTAAATGGTGTAGACCGACAAACAGAAAAAACGATTCTCGATGCACTCGAAATTCAAGATCCAGAGCTTGCTGAAGAAATCAAAAAACGTATGTTTGTATTCGAGGATATTGTTACACTTGACAACCGTTCGATTCAACGTGTTATCCGTGATTGTGAAAATGAAGACTTATTGCTTTCAATGAAAGTTTCAAGCGAAGAAGTAAAAGATATTATTTTCCGCAATATGTCACAACGTATGGCTGAGACATTTAAAGAAGAAATGGAAATTATGGGACCTGTACGTTTGCGTGATGTAGAGGAAGCGCAATCTCGAATTGTTGCTGTCATTCGTCGCTTAGAGGATGCTGGCGAGATTATTATTGCACGTGGTGGAGGAGATGACGTCATTGTCTAGAATCATCCGTTCTGTATACACACAGTCCAATGGCGATCATGTCAAAAAAATTCAAATTCGTGACATGTTTGAGATGCAAGAGGTAGATGAAGGAGAAAATTCACTTCAAAAACAAATGACTATGGAAGAAGTGCTAGAAGAGCGCGAACGTTTATTTGCAGAGGCCAGAGCTATTTTACAGGCTGAACGTGAAGCTTTTGAACAAGAAAAGCAAATGTTCTTTCAGGAAATTGAAGTTTTAAAGCAAGGTTGGGAAGAGGAACGACCTAATCGAGTGCAAGAAGCTTATGATGAAGGATTTGGTCAAGGCTATGAGGATGGAATAAACAAAGCTACTGAAGCGATGGCACAATCTCTCCAAACGGCTAATGAAGTAATCATTCATGCGAGGGAAAATGCTCGGAAATATATTGAAGATCAAGAATCGATTATTTTAGAGCTAGGCTTAACGGCAGCAGAGCGAATTATTGACGCATCTTTAGAGCGAGACAACGAATTGTTTGTTTCAATCGTTCACAGAGGACTTAAAGAAGCGAGAGAAATGAAGGAAATAAAAATTTACGTTTCGCCAACCTACTATGCGTTAATTACTGCTAATCGGGATGAACTAGCTGAAATGTTCCCAACTGACGTACCATTTATGATTTTTGTAAATGAGGAGTTAGAAAATGAAACAGATTGTTATATTGAAACAAATCATGGCCGTATTGTTGTAAGTATTGATGAGCAATTGAATGAACTAAGATTAAAGCTACATGAAATATTAGAAAGTAAGGAATGATCTAGATGAAAACGGCTCAATTAATCGAACAAATTCCTCAAATACCAACCTTTAAAAAATTTGGTAGAGTAACTAGAGTTGTCGGCTTGATGATTGAGTCACAAGGTCCAGATAGTTCCATTGGTGATGTCTGTAAAATTCATGTGGAAACTTCTAAAAACGGCCATCAAATCATCTTAGCAGAGGTTGTAGGCTTCAAAGATGAAATTGTCGTCTTAATGCCTTTTACTTCTCTTCGGGAAATATCAATTGGCTGCCTAGTCGAAGGTACGGGGGCGCCGCTTGAGGTAAAAGTGGGCCCTGAGCTAATCGGTAAGGTACTTGATTCTATGGGGAATCCGATAGATGGAACTGTATTACCGAAAGGATTAATGACAGTTCCGACAGAGCAAGATCCACCCAATCCGCTAACGCGCCCACCTATTAATGAAAGACTTGAAGTAGGTGTTAAAGCAATTGATGGCATGCTAACAGTGGGTAATGGACAACGTGTTGGTATTTTCGCTGGTTCAGGGGTCGGGAAAAGTACATTGCTCGGTATGATTGCGCGAAATACCCAAGCAGATTTAAATGTAATTGCGCTAATTGGGGAACGTGGTCGTGAGGTTCGTGAGTTTATAGAGCGTGATTTAGGGCCAGAGGGGTTAAGTCGATCTATAGTAGTAGCTGCTACCTCTGACCAGCCTGCACTAATGCGCATAAAAGGGGCCTTTACCGCTACAGCGATTGCCGAATATTTTAGAAATCGCGGCTTAAATGTCATGCTGATGATGGACTCTGTGACTCGTGTTGCTATGGCGCAGCGTGAAATCGGTCTTGCAACAGGTGAACCACCAGCTCAAAAAGGGTATACACCATCTGTATTTGCCATTCTACCTAAACTATTAGAACGTACAGGTACTAATGAGAAAGGCTCTATTACTGCCTTTTACACAGTGTTAGTAGATGGTGATGATATGAATGAGCCGATAGCAGATACGGTGCGAGGGATTTTAGATGGTCATATAGTCCTTGATCGAAACCTTGCTAATAAAGGTCAATATCCAGCTATTAATGTATTAAAAAGTGTCAGCCGTTTGATGAATCATGTGGCAGAGCCAGAGCACAAAAAGGCTGCAGAACGATTAAGGGAGCTCTATTATACATATGACAAGTCAGAGGATTTAATTAATATCGGCGCCTATAAGACAGGAACATCAAAGGAAATCGATGAAGCTATTTACTATGAACCACTCATTACCGCTTATTTAAAGCAGGGCTATTTAGATAAGGTGACCCTAGAGGAAAGCAAGAATGAGTTAATTTCATTATCGATCGGTGGTGGAAAATAGGGTGGTAAGCTATATATATCGTTTTGAAAAAGTGTTAACCATTCGAGAGCAAGAAAAAAACGAAACAGAAATTGCCTATAAAGAATCTGTACGTTCTTTTGAAGAAATTGCAACTAAGCTATATGAATTGTTAAAAAAGAAAGAAGATTTAATAGAGTTTCAGCAGGAGCGTTTAGCTGTAGGTTCATCAATAGAAGAAGTTCATCATTATGCCCGGTTTATTGATAGCCTCGAAAAAACAATTGTTGATGTACAGCAAAAAGTTGTTCAAGCTCGTGCAAAAATGACTTGGCACGAAGAAAAATTATTAGAAAAAAACTTGGAAGTACGTAAATTTGAAAAAATGCGAGAGAAAGATTTTAAAGTGTTTCAGCAGGAACAGGATCGTATTGAAGGCATTTTTTTAGATGAGATTTCATCGCTGACGTATAACAAGAGAGAAATCAGGTGATTTCATGGCGAAAACAGACAATCGACTTAAAGCAGAATTAGTAGAACAACCGCCTAAACGTAAATCAGGAGGCTTGCGAAAGTTTTTTACGTGGTTTGTAATACCTATCATGTTTGTAGCGGCAGTTCTACTTGTTGTTGCAACCCTAATGAATACGAATGTCTTTGATCTAGGGAAGAAGGCGGTTCAAAGCTTACCATTCGTTCCTTCAGAAGAACAACAAGCAAAAGATGCTGTCGTTAATAATGATTCAAAAGTTGTAAAGTTACAGGCCGAAATACAAGAAAAAGAAGCAGAAATCGTACAGCTTCAAAAAAAGATGGATACGGCAACAACTGAAAAAGAAAAGTTAACGACAGAAAATGAACAGCTGAAATTTGAAATTGAAAAGTTAAATAGAGAGCAAAGTGATGTAAAGCGTGACTTTACTGATATTTTAAAAACATTTGATAAAATGTCTCCTAAAGCAGCAGCGCCCGTTCTTATTAAAATGAGCGATACGGAAGCACTTCGTATTTTAACAAACTTAAAACCAGATAAATTAGCTGCGATTTTAGAAAAAATGGATCCACAAAATGCAGCGAAATATACAGAAATGATGGCTAAACAATAAGAAAATCTGAAAGGAGGTGAAAAAATGGATGTAGCAATGATGCAAATGATGTCTAAGCCTATTTCAACTAAAACAGCAGCTACAAAACCTACAACATCAGGCGATTCCAATATGAAGGCTAATGGACCGTCGAACAAGTTTGGGTCTGTTTTTGGACAGATTATTTCTTCTTCAAATCAAATACAGCAGCCTACACAGTCAGCAGATACAAAAGATACCTCTGATTTGACAGCAGTTTTAAATGCTGAATCTATAGAAGATGTACTAGACTTACTGGAGATTCCACACGACGATGGCTTGTTAATGCTTCAAATTGGTGATGAAGGCAAAGCTGTTGCAATAGATGAAATGTTAAATCTGGATAACCTAATGGATGCATTGGGGATTGATGCTGAGCAGCTTCAAAAATTAGTACAACAGTTGCTAGGCGAAGATAAAGAAGCACAAGATGTTTGGGAGCTTTTAGCACTAGTAGACGCTCAGGTACCTATGCTTCAAACGCAAATCGTAGCAGCTTTACAAGGTGAAGGACAAGTGACTCTAAAGGAAGCAGCGCCATTACTTCAAGTGTTAAAATTAGCACAATTAGTTGGGCAAAAAACGGACTTAACAGCATCACAAGAAAACTTGCTAACTAACATAAAAAGTCTTTTGACAACGATTCAAACACAAGTGGAAACGACTCTATCTGAACAGCAAGTAACAACTAAAACAACAGTGACACTTCCGTTGCAGGGCTTCCAAAAAGTAGTACAACAAGTTCAGGTTACAAAGCAGACAGATACAAGTGCTAATGAAATGGTGACTTCTAATACAGTCCAAACGAAAGCAGACACGTTTCAAGTGACACTGCCAGCAGCAAAGCCAGCACAATCTGAGGCATTTTTGAAAGAGATGCAAGCAATCATTAATAGAGCCCAAATCTCTAATGCACAAGGTATTACACGTTTAACATTGAAATTGTATCCTGAAAATCTAGGAACAATACGTATCGAGCTTGTGCAAAATGACGGTGTCCTGACAGCACGACTGCTCGCTTCGACAGCTCAAGGACGTGAATTACTTGATAGTCAGGCACATCAATTAAAGCAAGCCTTTGTACAGCAAAACATTCAAGTTGATCGACTCGATATTGCTCAATCATTGCAAGACGCAGATCGCCAACAACGCGACCAAAGCTTCTTCAACAATTTCTTTAAGCAACAACAGCAAGAAGAGCAAGAGCAAAAAAACGACGATGAAGATGAAGGTAAATCATTTAGTGACTATTTAATAAATGAGGAGGTGTAAAGATGGCAGATGCAACGTCTAATACAAAACCAGTAAGTACAAATGTAACAAATGACTTTTATTATTCCAACTATAAGAAGCCAACGAAGCAAACGGGTAATAGTGACCTTGGTAAGGATGCGTTCCTAAAATTATTAATTACGCAATTACAACACCAAGATCCAACAAATCCAATGGACGACCGAGAATTCATTTCTCAAATGGCCCAATTCTCTTCGCTAGAGCAAATGCAAAATATGACAAAAGCGATGGAATCATTACTTGCCTCACAGCAGCAAACACAGCTTATGAATTATACATCATTTGTTGGTAAGGAAATAAAATGGCATGAGCTAACGGATAAGCTAGATGACAAAGGCAAACCGGTTATTAATGAAGGAACAGGCACAATTAAATCGGTGAAGTTTGTAGATGGTAATGCAGTGTTTGAACTAGCCGATGGTAAAGAATTAACGCCTGGTAATATTTCAGCTATTTTAGGCGGTTCAAGTGAATCAGAATCTCCACTTGTACAAGCTAGCAAACTAATTGGTAAAAAAGTTACGTATATGGACGGCGAGCAAGAACTACAAGGACGTATCGTTTCTGTAACGAATAAAGATGGCGTCATTCACTATGTCTTAGACAATGACAAAAAATTAACAGATAAAGAATTTACCGTAATTAGCGAATAAAGGTGGAGAACAATGATGGATAAATTTTCAATACATCGTGTACCATTGCATCCATCTATTCGCCAGACACAACCTAAGCCAATAAACGTACAGCAATCGTTTAAAGCGCATTTACAAGAAGCTACCAATCAACAAGAGTTAAAAGTGAGCAAGCATGCCCATGAACGTATTTTGGAGCGTAAAATAGCGATTTCTGAACAAGAATGGCAGGCTGTATCGGACAAGGTATTTGAAGCGCACTCAAAAGGTGTCAAACAACCATTAGTCTTGATGGATCAAGCAGCTTTAATAGTCAGTGCTAAAAACGCAACTGTCATTACAGCGATGGACCGCACGGAAGCAAAGCAGCAAATATTTACAAATATAGATGGCACTATCGTGCTATAAGGGCTGGACCTTTGAAAGGAAGCCTAGGTGTGCTGATTGATAGAGGCACACAATATAAATGAAGGGAGAACGACATTATGTTACGTTCTATGTATTCAGGTATTTCAGGTCTTAAAAACTTCCAAACAAAACTAGACGTTATTGGTAATAATATTGCTAACGTTAATACAGTTGGTTTTAAAAAGGGGCGTGTTAATTTTAAAGATTTAATGTCTCAAACACAAGCAAGCGCATCTGGATCTACTGCGACACGTGGAGGTGTAAACCCACAACAAGTAGGTTTAGGTTCACAACTAGCAGCTATCGATACTATCCACGGTGGCGGATCTTTACAGCAAACAGGACGTGGATTAGATTTAGGTATTGAAGGCGATGGCTTCTTTATGGTGGCTGATGCGAATGGCGCTCCAGACGAGACTACTGGATTTATTAATGAAGAAGGATTCAATAATACGTTATTTACACGTAATGGTATTTTCTACATGGACAACAATGGCTATTTAGTAAATGCCGATGGGAAGTATTTAGTCGGTGTAACGGCTGGTGATAGTATTGTTACTGAGAAGGAAGATAAAGGTATTAAACCGGATGAAGCACCAAAAACATCTGGAGATGATGGTGCCAACTTATTTGATGATGCAGGAGTGTTAACACCTGCTGAGGGTGAAGTAGGACCAATTCGTATCCCGACAACAGCTAAAGAGGTAAATATTGGTGCTGATGGTACGGTTACTTATCTAGATTTAAATGGTGACCTACAGTGGGCTGGACAATTGGTAATGGCTAAATTCCCGAATGCTGGCGGTCTTGCTAAAGTTGGCGGTAATTACTATCAACAAACTACAAACTCAGGTGTAGCGTATGCACAAGTAGCTACTGTGGCAGGTATGGGTAGTGTTGCTGCTGGAAAGGTAGAAATGTCTAACGTTGACTTATCTGAAGAATTTACTGAAATGATTGTGGCGCAACGTGGTTTCCAAGCCAATACACGTATTATCACAACTTCTGATGAAATTCTTCAAGAGCTTGTGAATTTAAAACGCTAAGTTTTATAAAGTAGATTTTAGTAAGAGATATATACTTCATATAGTCATACAGGTAAAGAAAATACTAGTTAGATTACAAAGTGCTCAAAACTAAAACATAATTTCATATGAGGGAGGGTCGGGCCGGCTCTCGTGCTAGACCCGGCCCTATTTCAATGATTGAACTAACACGTTTAAATGGCAAAGCATTTACATTGAATGCTTTATACATAGAAACGGTCGAATCTTTTCCGGATACGACCATTACATTAACGACTGGAACTAAAATCATTGTTTTACAGAGTGAAGATGAGGTGCGACAAAAGGTAACAGCCTTTTATAAAAATATACAAATACTATCAAACCCGCATCTACGAGGTGAAGAAGATGAAGAATAACAAAATGTTAACGATGATTATCATCGTACTAGTAGCAATCATACTTATCGGGGGTATTTGCTTTGCATTGTTTACCCAATTTAATAAGCCTGCAAAGTCTCTTGAGCCAACTATTGATGAAATCGTAGAAGCTTCTGTTGAAATTCCAGAAATTACTACAAATCTAGCGGATAACAAAGTTGTACGCTTTTCGTTAAAAATTCAAACATCAAGTAAAGATGCTGCTGCTGAATTAACGAAGCGTGATTTCCAAGTGAAAAATATTGTTATTCAAGAGCTTTCCGAGATGGAGCAAAAAGATTTAGAAGGTAAGCAAGGCAAACAAGTTTTCCAAAAATCATTAAAAACAAAAATTAATGAATTGATGCAAGAGGGAGAAGTTCAGGAAGTTTATTTTACCTCCTTCATCACCCAATAATTAAAGAAACTGCTTGAAATGGAGGTGGGCAAATGGCAGGAGATGTGTTATCTCAATCCGAGATAGATGCGCTGCTTTCCGCAATATCAACCGGGGAAATGTCAGCGGACGACATGAAAAAAGAGGACGAGGGGCGCAAGGTTAAAGTGTATGACTTTAAACGAGCACTTCGTTTCTCAAAAGATCAAATCCGAAGTTTGACCCGAATACATGAAAATTTTGCACGATTACTGACAACCTTCTTTTCTGCACAGCTAAGAAGCTATGTGCAGATTACTGTTGCATCAGTAGACCAAATACCATTTGAAGAGTTTGTACGTTCGATTCCGAACATGACACTCATTAATGTGTTTGAAGTGCCACCATTAGATGGTAATATATTGATGGAAATAAACCCGAACATCGCCTACTCGATGTTAGATCGTTTAATGGGCGGTAGTGGGGCGAGTCATAGTAATGTGGATAACTTAACAGAAATTGAAACTAAAATTATGACAAACCTTTTTGAACGTTCATTCGACAATTTACGCGAGGCATGGGAAAATGTTGCGGAAATTGATCCAATCTTAGTGGAACTTGAGGTCAACCCTCAATTTTTACAAATGATTTCACCAAATGAAACAGTTGTCGTTATTTCTTTAAATACGATTATTGGTGAGACAAGCGGTATGATTAATATTTGTATCCCGCATGTTGTATTGGAGCCAATTGTTCCAAATCTTTCTGTTCGTTACTGGATGCAGACTAATACAAAAGAGATGTCTCCAGAGCAAACAAAAATGCTTGAAACACGTGTGAAACAAGCAAAACTACCTGTTTCCGTTGAACTGGGTATTACAGACATTACCATTGAGGATTTCCTCACAATGCAAGTTGGAGATGTTATTCAATTAGAACAAAAAATTGAAGATCCACTACTGTTAAAAGTAGGCACATTACCGAAATTTACAGTTCAACCAGGAAAACAAGGCAAAAAATTAGCAATCCAGATTATCGACCCTTTGAAAGGAGGAGACGAAGATGAGTGATGAAATGCTCTCCCAAGAAGAAATTGAAGCGTTATTAAGGGGCGAAACGTTGGAAGATAAAAACAGCGGCACTGAAGCTTCTACAAATGAGGAAATTAATGATTTAAAAGTAGAGGATTACCTCGATTCGTTTGCCCAAGATGCATTAGGTGAGGTAGGAAATATATCTTTTGGTAGCTCTGCCACTGCACTTTCAGCGTTACTAGGTCAAAAAGTAGATATTACTACCCCAAGTATTTCAATGATTAACCGAAATAAATTAGAAGAGGAATTTCCTCATCCTTATGTAGCCGTACAGGTTGAATATACAATCGGGTTAACAGGTATGAATTTGCTTGTTATTAAGCAATCCGATGCAGCAATTATTGCTGATTTAATGTTAGGTGGAGATGGCTTAAATCCGAAACCAGATTTAGGTGAAATTCAGCTAAGTGCCGTGCAAGAAGCTATGAATCAAATGATGGGTTCTGCGGCTACTTCAATGTCGACAGTATTTAATAAAAAAGTGGATATTTCTCCACCTACTATTGATTTAATGAATATTTCTCAAAACGAAGGACGAGAAAATATTCCTGAAGATGATTTACTCGTAAAAGTATCGTTCAGATTGAAGATTGGTAATTTAATTGATTCGAATCTAATGCAATTATTGCCGCTGAAATTTAGCCAAAACATTGTAAAATCTCTGTTAGGAGAAACAGAATCACTCGGGGAACCTGTTGCTGCAACAATAGCACCTGAAGCGCCAGTAGCTCCTGCGCCTGTACAACAACAAGCGACTATGCAACCGCAAGCGCCAGTAGCACCACAGCCTGCGCAGCCAGTATATCAACAGCAGACAGCTCCTGTGCAGCAACCAATGTATCAAGAGCAACAGCAGATTCCTCAAGCAACAAGACCTTTGCAACCGGTCAATGTTCAACAAGCACAATTTGCTAGTTTTGATCCAAATGTTATCTCGCAATCTGAAGCTAGAAATTTAAATATGCTACTTGATATTCCGTTGCAAGTTACTGTAGAGTTAGGACGTACAAAGCGTTCTGTAAAAGAGATATTAGAACTATCTAGTGGTTCGATTATTGAACTAGATAAATTGGCTGGTGAACCAGTTGATATATTAGTAAATAGCCGTTTAATCGCTAAAGGTGAAGTCGTTGTTATTGATGAAAACTTCGGTGTCCGCATTACAGATGTTTTAAGTCAAGCAGAGCGTTTAAATAATTTAAGATAGTTTCAATTGGAGGAGTTAACCATGTCTAAAAGAATTTTGATTGTTGATGATGCCGCATTCATGCGCATGATGATCAAGGATATTTTATCGAAAAATGGATTTGAAGTTGTTGGAGAGGCTGCTGATGGCTTACAGGCAGTTGAAAAGTACAACGAATTAAAGCCAGATCTAGTAACAATGGATATTACGATGCCAGAAATGGACGGTATTGCTGCTCTTAAAGCAATTAAAGGTTCAGATCCAAATGCAACTGTCATTATGTGTTCGGCAATGGGACAACAAGCAATGGTAATCGATGCAATTCAAGCTGGTGCGAAAGACTTTATTGTGAAACCTTTCCAAGCTGATCGCGTAATTGAAGCGATTCAAAAAGCTCTAGGATGATTGAATGCAAATGTTAAAATCATTTCGTCTAACGATGATTTTCGCATTTCTTGTATCCTTCCAGTTTTTGTACCCTACAACGACTTCTGTATTTGCAGAATCTAACACGACTTCTGTGAGCGACTGCATCAAAAACAGAGATTGTGAAGAAGATAGTACTCCAGCTGCTAAGAAAGATTCAGAGTCACAAGCGGCTGGAGATGTATCTACGTGGGAATACATAAAAATGGTGTTGGCGCTTATTTTTGTTGTAGCTTTATTTTATGGATTAATGAAGTTTTTAAATAGAAGAAATTTAAACTTTCAACGTAATCAATTAGTACAAAATTTAGGCGGTTTATCGTTAGGTGCCCAAAAGTCGGTACAACTATTACAAGTAGGTAAAACACTCTATTTAGTTGGGGTCGGTGAGGATGTCCAGCTATTACGTGAAATTACTGATCCGGATGAAGTGGCAACACTTTTAGCGCTATATAATGAACGACAAGAACTTGCAGCAACATCACCGTATATTGCAGAAGTATTATCTAAGTTTAAGAAAAAAAATAATGAAAGTTCATCAGTACAGCAAAAACAAAACGCTTTTGGTGAGCTGTTCGAAAAAAAGATTTCCGAAATTAAACAGGAGCGCAGTGAAGAACTGGAGAAATGGAAGCAAAAGGAGAATGATGATAAATGAATGATGTAATCAGTGTTTTTTCCAACAGCGACCCGACAAATGTCTCGAGCGCAGTGAAGCTTCTCTTGATGTTAACAGTTCTTTCACTAGCACCTAGTATTTTAATTTTGATGACATCGTTCACACGAATAGTTATCGTATTATCGTTTGTTCGTACTGCGTTGGCGACACAGCAAATGCCACCGAACCAGGTCATTGTAGGACTTGCCTTGTTTTTAACTTTCTTTATCATGGCTCCAACATTTCAAGAGGTCAATAAAGAGGCATTACAGCCATTATTTTCTGAGGAAATTGGCATTGAAGAAGCGTATGATCGAGCCAGTGTACCGTTTAAAGAGTTTATGAGTAAGTATACAAGGCCAAAGGATCTGAATTTATTTTTAAAGTATAATCAAGCAGAAATACCAGCATCTGTAGAAGAAATTCCACTGACAATGCTAGTACCTGCTTTCGCATTGAGTGAGATTAAAACAGCATTTGAAATTGGCTTTATGATTTTTATTCCATTCCTAGTAATCGACATGATTGTCGCAAGTACGCTAATGTCGATGGGGATGATGATGTTACCACCGGTTATGATTTCATTGCCGTTTAAGATTTTATTATTTGTACTCGTTGATGGTTGGTATCTTGTGATGAAATCATTACTACAAAGTTTTTAGGGGATGATACAGTATGACAGGTGAATTGGTTATTTCCATTGCAGAGCGTGCCATTATGGTTATCCTTCTAACAAGCGGTCCGCTACTATTAGTGGCTTTAATCACTGGTTTAGCGGTAAGTATTTTTCAGGCAACTACATCGATTCAAGAGCAAACTTTAGCATTCGTGCCAAAAATCATCGCTGTATTAGCAGCCATCGTATTTTTCGGTCCTTGGATGTTATCACAAGTGACTAGCTATGCGAGAGACATTTTTGAGAATTTAACGCGTTATATAGGGTGAGTAGATGAATGAATTAATCCCGCATTTTACGGTTTTCTTATTAGTGCTTGTGCGCGTATCGGCATTTTTTGTCACGGTGCCTTTTTTCTCGTACAGAACGATTCCGCCACAAGTTAAAATAACGCTCGCATTAGTTTTAGCTTGGATGATGTATTACACAATTGACGTCGAACCATTTGTATTTAATGGTGATTACATACTTTTAGTGATGAAAGAGGCACTTATTGGACTGTTACTCGGTTTAGTAGGCTATATCATCATGTCGGCAATTCAAATTGCCGGAAGCTTTATAGATTTTCAAATGGGTTTTGCTATTGCCAATATTATTGACCCGCAAACAGGTGCACAAAGTCCATTGATAGGACAGTTTTTTAATACACTAGCATTACTTTTTCTACTAGCTATAAATGGGCATCATATGATTCTCGATGGAATTTATTATAGTTATCAATTTTTACCGATGGATCAAGGATTTCCTAATTTCGCAAATGATCATTATATAGAGTTTATCATCACAAAATTTACAGCTGTTTTTGCGATTGCCTTTCAAATGGCTGCTCCTGTTGTAGCTACTTTATTTTTAGTCGACTTGGCGCTAGGAATCACGGCGAAAACTGTACCGCAATTAAATATTTTTGTTGTTGGTTTTCCTATTAAAATTGGTGTTAGTTTTCTAGTGTTATTCACAATGATGGCTGTAATGGTTCAAGTGATACAAAAGCTTATTACAATTATGATTTATGCGATGCGTGATGTAATGGCTATTTTAGGTGGTGGGTAAAATGTTGCTACTGCTAGATTTAGATTTACAGTATTTTGCGGGAGAAAAAACGGAAAAGGCGACGCCCAAAAAACGACAAGATGCTCGGAAAAAAGGTCAGGTAATCAAGAGTCAGGATATTTCCAGTGCAATTGTCATGCTCATGGTATTTATCTTTTTATACTTCTTTGCAGGTTCACTGCTAGATGATCTTTTAGCTTTTTTTAAGCAAACTTTTATTCAGAACATACGCGTAGAAACACTAACAATTGATAGTGTGATGCGCTTATTTACAGAAACATTGGTGCAAATGGCTTTTGTTATTGGTCCAATTATGGGAATTGCATTTGTTGGAGCGTTAGCAGGTAACTTTCTACAGTTCGGTTTTCTCTTTACATTAGAACCAATGAAGTTTGATTTGAAAAAAATGGACCCGATTAAAGGGCTAAAAAAAATATTTTCTGTTAAAGCCATTATAGAGCTTATAAAGTCAGTATTAAAGATTGGCTTCATTGGTGGCGTTACGACAATTATAGTTTGGACAAATTTACCAAAAGTGTTGGCGTTATCCTTTAAAAGCCCATGGATAACTCTTATTACCGTGGGTAAGCTTGTTGGTATTATGGGGATTGCTGCTTCGCTAGTCTTACTATGTGTATCCCTTTTAGACTGGATGTATCAAAAATTTGATTACGAAAAAAATCTTAAAATGTCTAAGCAAGATATTAAAGATGAATATAAAAATAGTGAGGGGGATCCGCTGATAAAATCGAAAATTAAGCAACGCCAACGCGAAATGGCGATGCGTCGAATGATGTCAGAGATTCCAAACGCCGATGTAGTCATCACTAACCCAACTCACTATGCGATTGCCCTCAAATATGATGAGGAAAGTATGGAAGCCCCACGCATTGTTGCCAAGGGTACAGACTTTATCGCTCAAAAAATTAAAATGATTGCGAAAGAACATGATGTGATTATGGTTGAAAACAGGCCATTAGCACGAGCAATGTACGATCAAGTAGAAATCGGTGATCAAGTACCAGAAGAGTTTTTCAAAGCAATAGCCGAAGTGCTTGCTTATGTTTATCGAATTAAGCGGAAAATTTAAAGCTTTTTGTAGGAGGGACACAAATGAAAGTTCGCGATATAGGGGTTTTAGGTGCGGTTATTTTAATCGTTGCGATGCTCATCATTCCTCTTCCTCCGTGGATGTTAAGTTTCTTAATCGTCATTAATATTACATTAGGATTAATCGTACTGTTAACAGCAATGAGTATGAAGGAAGCGTTAGACTTTTCTATTTTCCCTTCAGTTATTTTATTGTTAACTTTGTTCCGACTCGGACTGAGCGTTTCTACAACACGTGCCATTTTAGCCAAAGGTGATGCTGGTGCGGTTGTTGAAACGTTTGGTGATTTTGTAGTCGGCGGGAATGTACTAGTTGGTTTAGTTGTATTCTTAATTCTTGTGTTAATTCAGTTTATCGTTATTACAAAAGGAGCGGAGCGTGTAGCTGAAGTAGCAGCACGTTTCACACTGGATGCGATGCCAGGTAAACAAATGAGTATTGATGCTGATTTAAATGCAGGAGTTATTTCTGAAAAGGAAGCACGTGAACGACGCGAAAAAGTAGCGGGTGAAGCGGACTTTTACGGAGCGATGGATGGTGCCACAAAATTCGTAAAAGGGGATGCCATTGCCTCGATGGTCATGGTTATTATCAACTTATTATTTGGTATCATCATCGGTGTTGCGCAAATGGGTCTTCCATTTGCAGATGCAGCGAATCATTTTTCTAAGTTAACAGTTGGGGATGGTATTGTCTCGCAAATTCCTGCGCTACTTATCTCTACTGCGACAGGGATTGTCGTAACACGTGCATCTTCTAAGGGAAGTCTTGGTGAAGATATTACAGGGCAGCTTTTTGCTCAAGCGAAACTGCTTTATGTAGCAGGTGGAACAATACTTTTACTTGGATTTTTCACACCTATCCCTCTATGGATAACACTTCCAATTGGTTGTTCGCTAATTGCTGGTGCTTATATGATGGATCATAAGAAACCAGAGGATGAAGAAGAATTACTTGAAATTGAGGAAGAAGTGGCAACAGACGGCATGAAGAGCCCTGAAAACGTTGTGAATTTATTAAATGTGGACCCAATCGAGTTTGAATTCGGCTATGGTTTAATACCGTTAGTAGATGCTGCTCAAGGTGGAGATTTATTAGATCGAGTCATTATGATACGTCGACAGTTAGCATTAGAATTAGGGATTGTCATTCCGGTTGTTCGTATTCGCGATAATATTCAATTACAACCAAATGAATATCGAATTAAAATAAAGGGTAATGAAATGGCACGTGGTGAACTACTACTTGATCATTATTTAGCAATGAGTCCAGGAGATGATGATTCCATCGAAGGAATTGACACAGTTGAACCGTCATTTGGTTTACCTGCAAAATGGATTACTGAGCAAGTGAAAGAAGATGCCGAAATGTTCGGCTACACAGTTGTTGACCCACCGAGCGTAGTGTCGACCCACTTAACCGAAATGATTCGAGCAAATGCTTATGAATTACTCGGTCGTCAAGAGACGAAGCAGTTAATTGATCATTTACGTGAAACACATCCAATTTTAGTCGAAGAGCTGACGCCTACACCGTTATCGACTGGAGAAATTCAAAAAGTACTGGGTAAACTCTTACGAGAAAATGTTTCAGTACGAAACTTACCAATTATTTTTGAAACGCTAGCAGACTATGCAAAGTTAACGAGCGATACCGATATATTAACGGAGTATGTACGTCAATCATTGGCACGTCAGATTACTTCTCAATACGTAGGAGACAACCCGTCATTAAAGGTGATAACTGTTTCGGGTAAAGTAGAGAAAATGATTGCTGATAGTATACAACAAACTGATCACGGAAATTATTTAGCGATGGATCCGCAAGATTCTCAAACTGTCTTGGAGATTATTGCTGCAGAAGTAGAACGCGTTTCCTTTATGGAACAATCTGCTATTATCTTATGCTCTCCAGCAGTTCGTATGTATTTACGTCAACTAACGGAGCGTTATTTCCCGCAAATTCCAGTTCTATCATACAATGAACTTGATGCTACAGTTGAAATTCAAAGTGTTGGGGTGGTGAATGTTGAATGAAAATGAAAAAATATTATGCATCCTCCATACCAGAAGCGATGAAGCTTGTACGTGCTGAACTAGGTGAGGACGCTGTCATTTTGAATTCGAAAGTAGTCGTTACAAAAAAGTTTTTTGGAATCATTAAAAAGAAAAGTTTTGAGGTTGTTGCAGGGATTGATTCAATGGAGCCAGGTAATGTGGCTCCAGCACCTGCAGCTTTACCTATAACAACAGCTAAAAAAGAAAATGTAAGGTTACAAGAGATTACGAATGCTGTGCAAGCTAAAACGCACCAAGTACAGCTACAGAATGAGGTGCCCTTGCATGAGGAAACTGGCATTTCTGAAGACTTGAGGAAGGAAATCGCAGATTTAAAATCTTTAATGCATTCTATGCATAAGAAGACTATCCAAGATCAATATCCCGATGAACTCTTACCCTTCATTGAATACTTAAGACAGCAGGAGCTAAGTGAGGAGCTCATCACAACGATTGGTGATGAGCTTTTTACGCATTTCAAAGAGGCGTCAGAAATCAATTTTTCTCAATGTAAGATGGTTACGAAAAATTTATTGCGCAAAGAGCTAGAGAATCTTCCAGTCGGGGGCTTATCCTATGACCAAAAATATATTAATGTTCTAGGTCCAACAGGTGTCGGAAAGACTACGACAATTGCTAAAATGGCAGCCAGAGCAGTTCTAGAAAAAAAGAAAAAAATAGGATTTATCACGACAGATACTTACCGTATTGCCGCAATTGAGCAATTAAAAACGTATGCTGGACTGTTACAAGCTCCTGTCGAAATTGCCTATAATGCAACAGATTTTGAACAAGCAATCCATCGTTTGTCCCATTTAGATTTAGTGTTTATAGATACAGCTGGCCGCAATTATAAAGAGGTAAAATATGTAGACGATTTACAGCGTCTCATAAAATTTGATGATCAAGCTGAGTCCTTCTTAGTACTTGCTATGACAACGAAAGAAAAGGATATGGCAAATATTGTAGAGCAATTTAAGCAACTGCCAATTGAAAAATTCATTTTTACAAAAATTGATGAAACAAATTCTATTGGCACTATGATTAATTTAATGATTAAATATAATAAAGGACTTGCTTACTACACGAATGGTCAAGAAGTACCAGAAGATATTGAGGAAGCTGACCTAGAAGCAGTACTAAATTTATTTTTTCAAGGTGAAGAAAAATGAGAGACCAAGCTGAAACATTACGCTTGAAAATGTTAAAACAGCAAGGCGAATTAGGCAGGGCAATTGCAGTTGTAAGTGGAAAAGGTGGAGTTGGTAAAAGTAACTTCACGATGAATTTTGCCATTACAATGGCCAATAAAGGGAAAAAAGTTGTCATCGTCGATATGGATATTGGTATGGGAAATATCAATATTTTAATTGGAAAAAATGCACCTTATAGTTTAAAAGATTACTTAGAAGGAAATAAGTTGCTAGATGAGGTTATTTATGAAGGTCCTTACGATTTAAAATATATTTCAGGTGGTTCTGGTATGTCGGGTGTCTTAGAATGGTCAGAGATTATGTTTGATCGACTCATTCATGCATTTGAGCAGCTTCAAAAAAGCTTTGATTACATCTTATTTGATATGGGAGCAGGAGCAACTAATTGGTCATTAGATTTACTAACTTCTATAGATGAAATCATTGTTTTATCAACAGCAGAGCCAACTTCTATAACAGATGCCTATTCCATGATGAAATATATTCATACGAGAGATGTAGACAAGCAATTTTATATACTGTGTAATCGAGCTTATAGTAAAGAAGAAGGACTGGAAACTAATGAACGACTGAAGCGTACGATGAAACGTTTTTTGGACAAAGAGGTTACGGTATTAGGCTCATTACCTGAAGATTCTGTTGTGCGTAAGGCTGTGCGTGAGCAAGTGCCTTTTTCACTTGGATATCCAGACGCGCTTATTACAAAGACGCTTCATCTTATAGTGGCACGTTTTATGGAATACCGTGTGGAGGAAGTTCATGCACATGATCAGTCAGCGGGTAATTTCTTAACTAAATTAAGAAGTATTTTTTCGAAAGGGCGTGATTAATTGGACTTTTTACATAAAAGCAAGCTATTAGTTGTTGATGATTCTGCTTTTATGAGAAAGCTAATTAGTGACTTTTTTGTTGGCAACTCGAAGGTTGAAGTAGTTGGAACAGCACGAAATGGGAAAGATGCGATAAAGAAGATTCAAGCATTGCAGCCAACAGTTGTGACAATGGATATTGAGATGCCTGAAATGAATGGGCTTGATGCTTTAAAGGAAATTATGACTATATGTCCAGTACCTGTTGTCATGCTCTCAAGTACAACTCAACAAGGAGCAGAAAATGCCTTGTCAGCAATTGAACTTGGTGCAGTAGATTTTGTCGCA
Source organism: Lysinibacillus sp. NPDC095746 (assembly GCF_044763535.1). Lineage (NCBI taxonomy): Bacteria > Bacillati > Bacillota > Bacilli > Caryophanales > Bacillaceae > Lysinibacillus > Lysinibacillus sp. NPDC095746. The sequence goes on along the minus strand of NZ_JBIWGL010000003.1, from coordinate 121,737 downwards.
AAGCCGAGCGGAACAATTTCTCTTGATTTACATAAAATCCAAACCGAGCTTGTTCACAAAGTTGAACAAGCATCATTGGTACCTATTTCAAAATTAAAAAAACCTTCTGGTAGTAAAAGACAACAAGAACATTCATTAATAGCGAGTACTGTTAGACGAGAATCTTTTAGTGAAGGCATAGTGGCTCCTCCTGTCAATGTTTTTCCGACAAGGGCAGAATTATCAAAGCCACATGTAGAATGGAATAAAGTAGGACGGAAAATTGTACTGATTGGGACTTCTACCGGCGGACCTAGAGCATTACAAGAAGTAATAACGAAAATCCCAAAATCAATTCAAGCACCAATTTTAATTGTCCAGCATATGCCAGCAGGATTTACAAAATCTCTTGCAACTCGTTTGGATCAATTGAGTGAGATTACCGTAAAGGAAGCTGAGCAAGGAGATATTCTTCAAAATGGCACGGCGTATATTGCACCTGGTGGGTATCATTTAAAACTTAGAAAAGTAGGTACCTCCTTTGGCATAGTTCTTGATAATAATGAACCACCTAGATCTGGACATCGCCCTTCTGTAGATGTCATGTTTGAAGATGTCAGCCAATTTAATGATTTTGATAAAGTGGCAGTTATTATGACAGGTATGGGCCATGACGGTTCTAACGGACTAAAAGCACTAAAAAGTACTGGAAATGTGATGGCAATCGCTGAGTCAGCTGAAACTTGCATAGTGTATGGTATGCCGAAAGCAGCAGTGGAAACGCAGCTTGTCGATGAAGTAGCAGATGTAGATGATATTGCACAAACAATAATGAAATATTTGCCTTAAAGGGGTGTCCTCTTATGGAAGTCAATCAATATTTAGAGATGTTTATTGAAGAAAGTAAAGACCATTTACAAGCGTGTAGTGAACATTTATTAGAACTAGAAAAAAATCCAGACGATTTGGCGATTGTTGGAGAAATATTCCGCTCTGCGCATACATTAAAAGGTATGTCTGCGACAATGGGCTTTGAAGATTTAGCAGATTTAACCCATAAAATGGAAAATGTGTTAGATGCGATTCGAAATGAGAAAATCCATGTTTCTCCAGAAATTTTGGATGTTGTCTTTGAGTCTGTTGACCATTTAGAAGAGATGGTGATGGACATTGCAAATGGCGGAGATGGAAAACGTGATGTATCTTCAACTGTTGCTCAATTAAAGCGTATTGAATTAGGTGAGGAAGCGATTCCTGAAGTAGTAACTGCTGAAACACCAGCTACAGCTGTTGCAAGTGTGTTAGAGTATGACGGCTTTGAACAAACAGTTATTGCTCAATCTATTGAACAAGGATTCAATGCATTTGAAATTTCAGTGCGATTACGTGAGGACTGTCTTTTAAAAGCAGCACGAGTATTTATGGTGTTTGAGATTTTAGAAAAAGATGGAGATGTTATTAAATCAAATCCATCTGTAGAAAAGCTTGAAGACGGACAGTTTGACCAACAATTTTATGTAGCTTTCGTAACGAAAGAATCTGCTGAAGCTATGCAGAAAAAGATTATGAGTGTTTCAGAAGTGGAAGAAGTGATTGTCGCAACTATTGAGACACCAACTACAGCTGTAGCAAGTGTGTTAGAGTATGACGGCTTTGAACAAACAGTTATCGCACAATCTGCTGAACAAGGTTTCAATGCATTTGAAATTTTAGTGAAATTACGTGAGGACTGTCTTTTGAAAGCAGCACGTGTATTTATGGTGTTTGAAATATTGGAAAAAGATGGAGATGTCATTAAATCAAATCCATCTGTAGATAAGCTTGAAGACGAACAATTCGACCAACAATTTTACGTAGCCTTCGTAACAAAAGAATCTGCTGAAGATATGCGGAAAAAGATTATGAAAGTTTCTGAAGTTGAAGAAGTGATTGTCGCAACGATTGAACAACAGCAACATAGCGAAAAAGAACAAGCGATTCAAGAAGTAGTGGCAACAGCAACGGTAGAAGTTGAGGCTCAACCTGCTACTGCACCTAAACCAAGTACTGCAAAACCAACACCTGCAAAAGCAGCGGCGCCTGCTAAGGCTGAAAAAAATCATGCGCCTGTTGGTAATAAAACAATTCGTGTAAATATCGAGCGACTTGATATATTAATGAACTTATTTGAAGAGCTTGTTATCGATCGAGGACGACTACAGTCTATTGCAACTGAGGTTAATCATGGAGAGTTAAATGAAACAGTGGAACGTATGAGCCGCGTCATGGGTGACTTACAAACGATTATTTTAACGATGCGTATGGTTCCGGTAGAGACAGTATTCAATCGCTTCCCGAAAATGATTCGTCAGTTATCTCGTGATCTAAACAAGAAAATTAACCTCGAAATTATCGGTGCTGAAACAGAGCTAGATCGTACCGTTATCGATGAAATTGGGGATCCTCTTGTTCATTTAATTCGTAATTCTGTTGACCACGGTATTGAAAATCCGACTGCTCGTCTTGCAAAAGGTAAACCAGAAGAAGGAACAGTCGTCCTGCGTGCTTATCATAGTGGTAACTATGTCTTTATTGAAATTGAAGATGATGGAGCAGGTATTAACCGTGAAAAAGTACTTGCGAAAGCTATTTCTAAAGGTATTGTTACACAAGAACAATCATATTCAATGTCAGATAAGCAAATCAATGAGCTTATTTTGGCTTCTGGTTTCTCAACGGCAGATGTTATTTCTGACGTATCAGGCCGAGGCGTTGGATTAGACGTTGTTAAAACAACAATAGAATCATTGGGTGGAAATATTTCAATTGAATCTACACAAGATGTAGGATCAGTATTCTCGATTCAATTACCACTGACGTTATCGATTATTTCTGTCATGCTAGTAGAAATAGAGAAAGAGATTTATGCCATTCCACTTTCATCAATTATCGAAACTTCCATTATCCGTTCATCTGAAATTATGAATGCGCATAATCAAAAAGTAATCGACTTCCGTGGCAAAGTAGTACCACTCGTATTTTTAGAAGAAATTTTTGAGGTACCTCGCAAAGAACCACAGGGTGACGAATTCCATTCAGTGGTCATCGTTCGAAAAGGTGAGAAGCTTGCTGGTTTAGTTGTAGATTCATTCATTGGCCAACAAGAAATTGTTCTGAAATCATTAGGAAACTACTTAACGAATATTTTTGCAATTTCAGGTGCAACAATTTTAGGTAACGGTAAAGTAGCCTTAATTGTGGATTGTAACGCACTTATTAAATAAGGTGAATGAATAAGAGAGGTGTAAACAATGACAAATGCAGTGGAACAAGAAAGTATTAAAGTAATTGTTTTTCAACTAGCTGATAAAGAATATGCGATTCCAGTGTCACATGTACAAGGGATTGAAAAACTAATGCATATTACGCGCGTACCGAAAACGGCGAAATATGTAAAAGGTGTTATTAACCTACGCGGTGTCGTAACACCAATTGTAGACTTACGTGAACGGTTTGAATTACCTATCTCTGAGCACGAAGAAACAACACGTATTATCATTATTTCATTAGAAGATATGGAAGTAGGTTTCGTCGTAGACTCTGCAAATGATGTGTTAGACATCCCTGCTGACTCTATTGAACCACAGCCCGAAGTAGTAGGTTCATTGGAAGAAGAGTTTATTTCAGGTGTGGCTAAAATAGATAAACGATTATTAATTTTATTGCATTTAGAAAAAGTACTAAATCCACTAAAGTAGGGATCGATAATGACATATAATCAAAAGATTACATCGCTACATTTAGATGTATTAAAGGAAATTGGTAATATAGGTGCTGCGCATGCTGCGACAGCACTTTCCAATTTACTTGGTAAAAAAATTGATATGCGGGTACCAAAGGTTGAAATGGTGTCATTTAATGACATGATGGAGCTTGCTGGTGGATCTGAAAATGTCGTAGTTGGCATCTATCTACGCATTGAAGGTGATGCTGAAGGTAGTATGTTCTTTATTCTGCCAATTGAACAAGCAAATCGTTTTATTCGTCGTCTCATATTTGATGAATCATTCGACTTTAAAAAACGACCTGTTTCAGAGTTAGGTTTATCAGCTATGCAGGAGATGGGTAATATTTTATCTGGCTCTTATTTATCGGCGTTATCTGACTTTACAAATTTAAAAATTTATCCAACTGTGCCGGGACTAAGTGTTGACATGTTTGGTGCCATTATTAGTATTGGTTTGATCGAATTATCACACGTTAGCGATAATGTTATCGTCATAAACACATCCATTTTTGAAGACGGTGTAGAGGATCAGGAAACAGTTAGAGGGCATTTCTTTTTATTACCAGATCCAGACTCATTTGATGCTATTTTTAAAGCATTAGGAGTTTCATAGATGATCCAAAACAGTAGTAATGGGCAAGTTATAAAAGTTGGAATTGCACAAATGGATGTAGTAAAGTTACCAAATACGATAAGAACATCAGGTCTTGGATCTTGTGTAGGTGTTATTTTATACGATGAATCAAAAAAAATAGCTGGTTTGATTCATGTGATGTTGCCAGATTCGAGTTTAGGTAGACAAGAGTCAATAAATGTGGCTAAATTTGCTGACACAGGCATTGCGGCAATGATTGACTTATTAAAGTTAGAAGGCGTTCAAAAATTCAAGCTAAAGGCAAAAATTGCGGGTGGTGCGCAGATGTTTCAATTTACGTCAGATAAAGATTCCATGCGCATCGGCCCGCGTAATGTTGAAGCTGTTAAGCATGAGCTAAAGCGTCATGGAATTCGTTTAGTTGCCGAAGACACGGGCGGAAATAGTGGTAGAACAATTGAATTTAATCCTGCGACTTCGACATTACATATTCGAACGGTTAACCAAGGAGTGAGCGAAATATAATGTTTGGTTCTTTTTTTTATAACCTATGGGGAGCATTAATTGCCTTTTCTATATATTTTTTTAGTACTTTTCTAAAACCTTATACGCCACTACGTATTATCATAGGGTCATTTGTGGCGGGCATAATTGTATTTTTTATCATGTATATTGTAAGATTTTTAATCGCCTATATTTTATTCACACCAGAGGATGCTGAAGACATCGTTGAAGGTGAGCAGGAAGAAGACGAATCCGGCAATCGTGAGGAAGACAATCAAGAAACACCGACGGCCAGCTCTACCGTTGAGTTTCAAGATGAAAACTCAGAAGAAATTGCGCAAGTTGTCCGCACAATGATGAATCGTGAGGATGATCCGCAATTAAATAATGCTTAAAAAATAGGAGTCGCGAGTAGCGGCTCTTTTTATAGTTATTTTAATTCTTTTGTGCATTAGTAAGTTTTGACTATATCCAAACAAAAAATGCCTGACACAAAAATGTAAAAAATCTATGATAGAGTCTGAGAAACAAATGAAATTAAAGTCGATTCTTGTTATAATATAGGAAAGAATTACATTGGTTTTTATGTTAGAGGCTGGATAGCTAGTAACGCTTTGTTACCCTCTGTAAATAACTAAAAACAGAAAACAACAAGGTAATATAAGACAGTGGCAAACAGGCGCGTAAATGCGTTTTTCTTAGAGAGGTGGATTACATGACACAACCAATTCTGAACGATGAACAAAAGCTGTGGAACCGCTGGATAAATGAACGTGATCCAGATGCTGGTGATTTACTTATAAAAAAATATATTTCTCTAGTATCTTATCATGTACAACGCATTGGATCGAGCTTACCAAAGAGTGTATCGCGAGACGATTTAACGAGCTTAGGTATGGTAGGTCTTTTTGATGCATTAAATAAATTTGATATTAATAGGGACTTAAAATTTGATACATATGCTTCTTTTAGAGTAAGAGGAGCAATTATTGATGGTTTACGTAAGGAAGATTGGTTGCCGCGTTCTGCACGTGAGAAGGCCAAAAAATTAGATGCACAGATTGAACAGTTAGAACAAAAATATATGCGTCATGTAACACCTGAGGAACTTGCGGAACATATGACTTTACCTGTTGAGGAAGTTTACCAAACTGTACAGGAGCATTTCTTTTCAAATGTTCTTTCCATTAATGAGCAGCAAGATCAAGATGAGACAGATGGAAAGTCATTTGTTATTCGTGATGATACAACAGCGACACCTGAGCAAGCTGTCGTTAAGTCTGAACTGCTTGGGGATTTAGCAGAAAATATCCAAAAGCTCAATGATAAAGAGCAGCTGGTGCTTAGTTTATTTTATACTGAAGAATTAACATTAACAGAAATTGGAGAAATGCTTGGATTATCAACATCGCGCATTTCACAGATCCACTCAAAGGCGCTATTAAAGCTACGAAAATTATTATCTAATGAAATGATTAATGCATAATATTCCTTATATACATATCGTTGAAGGAGGGAGTCACATGAGTTTAAAGGGTGTCGAATTACAAATAGCTATTCCAAAAACATTTGAAGCAGGGAAAATGGCGGATCAGGCCCAACAACAAACTTTGGCTCAGCAAGCACATGCAAATGACGCGTTAAAAAAAGAAATAGAACGCAAGCAAAAAGTTGTGAATACTTCAGAGGGTATGGATGAGATTAGTGAAGATGAAGAAGCAGGTGGAGAGTATATAAAAGGTACTCGGAAAAAGAAAAATAAGGATAACGAGAAGCGAGAAACGCAAGCGCAGCATCCGTTTAAAGGAAATTTTGTGGATTTTAGTGGATAGGAGCTTACTATGACAATCATACTAATTGCGGTTCTTTTTATTTTACAGCTACTTTCATTTTATTTCCTTATTATATTAAATACGAAGCTAGCAAAATTTAAGGACTTAGAAAAAAAACAGGAGCGCTTAATGCGTGAAATGGATGATACCATTAGTGTTTATTTAACTGAGATGAAAGATGAAAATGATCGCCTAATTCAAGAGCTACAACGAGTTTCGAAGTCTGAAACTCAAACGAATGCTGTGAAACATGAAGAACAGATTGAGAGACAAAAGGAGCAATCGCCTTCTTTAACTAAGGAGGAAAGCCCAGTAGACGGTTCTACTAGATTAGATAATGAACCGCGCTTCTATGTGCCCAAAAATATTGTAGCCAATGCTTATTCGCGTCAGCAGCAAACTGAAGCTAAAACAGAAGCTAAAGTGGTGCATTCGTCCCAGCAGCCAACTAATGCAACTAAAAAGGAAGAAACGAAGCCATTAACAATAGAACAACAAGCTGTTGAATTAGCGAAACAAGGTAAAACAGCAGAAGAAATTGCCAAGCAGCTGCAAAAAGGGAAAACAGAGATTGAGCTTTTATTGAAATTTCAGCACTAAAACAGTTGCGAATGGGATAAAGCTATGATATAGTTGCAAATGGTGTTATTAATACACACGCATTTTGATGTAGTAAGTGGTGCTCTAAGCTTAGGGTAGCTTGTTGCAAGTGATAAATGCGGAGGATAAAAACCAAACATACTAGGAGGAAATACACATGTCAGTAATTTCTATGAAACAATTACTTGAAGCTGGTGTACATTTCGGTCACCAAACTCGTCGTTGGAACCCAAAAATGAAGAAATATATCTTCGTTGAGCGTAACGGGATCTACATCATCGACTTACAAAAAACTGTTAAAAAATTAGAGGAAGCTTATGACTTCATGCGTCAAGTTGGTCAAGACGGTGGTAAAGTTCTTTTCGTTGGTACGAAAAAACAAGCACAAGAAGCGATCAAAGATGAAGCTGAACGTTCAGGCAACTACTACATCAACCAACGTTGGTTAGGTGGTACTCTTACAAACTTCGGTACTATTCAAAAACGTGTTGCACGTATGAAAGCAATCGAAAAAATGGAAGAGGATGGAACTTTCGAAGTTCTACCTAAAAAAGAAGTAATCCAACTTAAAAAAGAACACGAACGTCTAATCAAATTCTTAGGCGGTATCCGTGATATGCACGCACTTCCAGACGTAATGTTCGTGGTTGACCCACGCAAAGAGCGTATTGCTGTTGCAGAAGCTATTAAATTAAACATCCCTCTAGTAGGTATTGTTGATACAAACTGTGATCCAGATGAAATCGACTACGTAATCCCTGCTAATGATGATGCTATCCGCGCTGTTAAACTTTTAACTGCTAAAATGGCTGATGCTTTAATCGAGTCAAAACAAGGTGAAGAGGAAGCTCCAGCTGTAGAAGCTGCTGCTGAGTAATTCACGTTTACAAAAAGGTGATAAGTGGCTCAAAACCCTTATCACCTTTTTTAGAACCTATCACTAAAATTTGCACAACCAATTTGAGGAGGAAACACTAAATGGCAAACATTACTGCACAATTAGTAAAAGAATTACGCGAAAAAACTGGCGCTGGAATGATGGATTGTAAAAAAGCGTTAGTACAAACTGATGGCGATATAGATGCTGCGATCGATTTCCTACGTGAAAAAGGTCTTTCTTCAGCTGCTAAAAAAGCTGACCGTATCGCTGCAGAAGGTACAACTTACATTTTAGAAAATGGTAACGAAGCAATCATCCTAGAAGTAAATGCTGAAACTGACTTCGTTTCTAAAAACGAAAAATTCCAAGTATTAGTTGCTTCTTTAGCTGAGCAATTACTTGCTGCTAAACCTGCAACAGTTGAAGCTGCATTAGAGCTTGCAAATGCTGAAGGCGTGAAAATTGCTGACCAAATTTCAACTGCAGTTGCAACAATCGGTGAAAAAATCACGCTTCGTCGTTTCGAAGTGAAAACAAAAACTGATGCAGATGCATTCGGTTCTTACTTACACATGGGCGGCCGCATCGGTGTATTAGTTACTTTAGAAGGTTCTACAGATGCTTCAGCTGCTAAAGATGTTGCTATGCATATCGCAGCTATTAACCCTACTTATGTTTCTCGCGATGAAGTTTCTGCTGAAGAAGTTGAACGTGAGCGTAAAGTATTAACTGAACAAGCTCTTAACGAAGGTAAACCAGAAAACATCGTAGCTAAAATGGTTGAAGGTCGTCTTGGTAAATACTTCGAAGATGTTTGCTTACTTGACCAAACATTCGTTAAAAACTCAGATCAAAAAGTACGTGACTTCGTTGCTTCAACTGGCGGTTCAGTAAACGGCTTCGTACGTTACGCTGTAGGTGAAGGTATCGAAAAACGTGAAGATAACTTTGCTGAAGAAGTAATGAGCCAAGTTAAAGGTAACTAATTTACTTGCGTTTGATCCTAATCAAATAATATCTAGATTTTCTAGACAAAAAATGGGGAACACAACATAGCGTGTTCCCTATTTTTCCGAAATGAGCGAAAAAAGATATAATTGGTTCATCCACCAATATTGTGGAACGGAAATCACCACACGTTATGGTGATGAGCCATATAATTTCCTATTCTGCCTTATTCATAACTAGCAATTATTGTTATTTATACTATAATGGAAAAGGGAATAGAGATGTTTTAAATAAAGTCTGACGGAGGTTTACAATGAGTGTGCCACAATATAATCGAGTAGTTATAAAATTAAGTGGTGAAGCGTTAGCTGGGGAAGCGGGCTTCGGTTTATCACCAAAAATTATCAAGTCTGTTGCAGAACAGGTAAAAGAAGTAGTAGATCTTGATGTAGAAGTTGCTGTTGTTGTAGGTGGCGGTAATATATGGCGTGGAAAGATCGGTAGCGAAATGGGAATGGATCGTGCAGCAGCCGATTATATGGGTATGCTAGCAACGGTTATGAACTCTTTAGCGTTACAAGATGCACTAGAGAAATTAGGAATTGAAACACGTGTGCAATCTTCTATCGTCATGACACAAGTAGCCGAGCCATATATTCGCCGTAAAGCAGTTCGTCATCTAGAGAAAAAACGTGTAGTTATTTTTGCAGCAGGTACTGGTAACCCATTCTTCTCTACTGATACTACAGCTGCGTTACGTGCAGCTGAAATCGATGCAGATGCGATTTTAATGGCAAAAAATAATGTAGATGGTGTTTATTCTGCAGATCCAAAAGTAGATGCAACTGCCATTAAATATGATACACTCACTTACTTAGACGTTATCCAACAAGGCTTACAAGTAATGGATTCTACAGCTTCTACTTTATGTATGGATAACGATATTCCGTTAATTGTCTTCTCAATTACGGAACCAGGTAATATTAAACGTGCCGTACAAGGCGAAAAAATTGGAACAGTTGTTAGGAGGAATGCATAATGGCTAAACAAGTTTTAGAACAAGCTAAAGAAAAAATGAACAAAACAATTGCTGCTTTTTCACGTGAACTATCTTCAATCCGTGCAGGTCGTGCAAACGCAGCTTTATTAGATCGCATTACGGTTGATTATTATGGTGCACCAACACCGATTAATCAGCTAGGGGGTGTTTCGGTACCAGAAGCACGCTTATTAGTTATTACACCTTACGACAAAACAATTTTAGGTGAAATCGAAAAAGCAATTATGAAATCAGATATTGGTATTACACCAACAAATGATGGATCTGTTATTCGTTTAATGATTCCTGCTTTAACAGAAGATCGTCGTAAAGATCTTGTAAAGCAAGTGAAAAAAGAAGCAGAGGATGCAAAAATCGCTGTACGTAATGTTCGTCGCGATGCGAATGATGATCTAAAAAAACTTGAAAAAGCTGGCGAAATCACAGAAGATGATCTACGTGGCTACGGTGAAGATATTCAAAAATTAACAGATGAATTCATCGTTAAAGTAGATCAAGTGACGAAAGAAAAAGAAAAAGAAATTCTAGAAGTGTAAGCAACTCGTTTTGCATATCTATGATGGAACTTTTTGATGAGATGAAGGCGTCCTATATATATAAAGGACGTCTTTTCTCTTTACTGTTAAAGTATCTTCATTCAGGCAGGTATACAAATACTTACCGAGACAGAGCATCTTTAATGGTTTTAAGGGAAATATCTTTCATCTACTTTTGCTTTCATTTAAGATTAAGAAGAACTATTCTTAACGTGAACTAAAAATACATTATTATGAACAAAATAAGGGAAACAATCACCCCTTCAATAGAGTGGGCGTGATAAAAGTCTTAAAAGCCCCTCTACAAAAAAAGTTCATCACCAAAGGTTGATAAGTTGATGTTCGTTTAACTCAACATATGGTGATATCTTAAATGTGTGTAGTTCTAAAATAAGGTAGTTCATACATAGTCAATTTAGAGGGAAAAAAAAGACAAAACGCGCTTTTGTTTGTTATGATAGGTTAGTATACGTCCGATTAGTTGTAGTGGGGGAGTTAGCATGTTTAAAAAGCTATTAGGTAAACAAATAAATATAGATTCACTATCATTGGAGGAACGTGTTGCCCTTGCTAAAAACGAGCCGATTCCTGCCCATGTAGCGATTATTATGGACGGAAATGGACGTTGGGCAAAGAAACGTGCCATGCCACGTGTTGCTGGGCACCATGAAGGTATGAAGACGGTACGAAAGGTAACTAGATTTGCGTCAGATCTTGGTATTAAAGTTTTAACGGTGTACGCATTCTCTACAGAAAATTGGAAGCGACCAAAACCGGAGGTCGATTTCCTAATGCGTTTACCTGTAGAATTTTTAGGTTCCTTTTTACCTGAAATGATGGAACGCAATGTACGTGTTGAGATGATAGGAGATCCATCTTTATTACCTGCACATACGCAAAAAGCGTTGTATGAAGCGATGGAGGAGACGAAGCATAATACAGGTTTAATTCTAAATTTTGCTCTGAATTATGGAAGTCGTTCAGAAATGGTTAACGCCATGAAAACAATGCTTCAGAAGGTGCAGGATGGTCAACTAACGATGCAAGACATAACAGAGGAATGCTTGACATCTCATTTAATGACGGCTCATTTGCCTGAGCCAGATTTATTAATCCGTACAAGTGGTGAAGTGCGATTAAGCAACTTTATGTTATGGCAGCTCGCCTATACAGAATTTTGGTTTACAGATACATTGTGGCCAGATTTTAGCGAGGAAAACTTACTGGCAGCGGTGGAAAACTACCAGAAACGTAATCGCCGTTACGGTGGGTTGAAGGGAGAAGAAACAACTTGAAACAACGAATTATTACAGCAATAATTGCAGCAGCACTATTTATTCCATTCGTTATTTATGGAAAAGTGCCATTTACAATACTTGTGCTTGCAATGGCTGTTGTCGGCTTTTATGAAATACTAAAAATGAAAGGTATTTCCCTTTTTTCAGTACCTGGTTTTTTAGGGTTACTAACATTAATACTTCTTGTTATACCAACAGACTGGTCAAATAAGGTAGTAGATGCAATTGGCTATTCCTCCAATTTAATGGTTGTGTATGGTCTAATGATGCTATTACTCATATATGTAGTCCTTGTAAAAAATAAAATTACATTCGATGAAGTTGCATTTATATTATTAGGTGCGTTTTATGTCGGGTTAGGCTTCCATTACTTAATCGAAACACGAAGCTATGGTCTAGAGTTTGTCGTATATTGTTTACTTGTAGTTTGGACAACTGACTCAGGTGCATATTTTGTAGGAAGAAAACTAGGCAAAAATAAGCTATGGCCAGAAATTTCACCGAAGAAAACCGTGGAAGGTTTTATTGGGGGAATTGTCATTGCTGTAATCTTTGCTGTTGGGATGCAGGCAATTTATCCGTTTGCGAACGGCTATGTCTCACTTATTTTCATCACAATTTTTGCGTCAATTATTGGTCAAATGGGCGATTTAGTGGAATCGGCTATCAAGCGTCATTTTGACGTAAAGGATTCCGGCAATATTTTACCTGGCCATGGCGGTATTTTAGATCGCTTTGATAGTCTATTATTTGTCGTGCCTTTACTCCATTTTTTACATCTTTTTGGTAACTAGGAACAATAGCGGCTCGTTGGACTCTTCTTGGAAAGAGTCTAGTCGGAACTACAATACTTATGGTGATGAGCCATAACCATAGCATTTACCGCTAAACAGAGTGGTAATAATCGTGCTATATCATTTTTGCTGAGATAGAAAAAGGGGACAACTCGTCGTGAAAAAAATTAGTTTACTTGGTGCAACTGGTTCAATCGGTTGGCAAACCTATGATATTTTAAAAGAACAACGCGATGCCTTTCATTTAGTAGCGTTTTCTTCAGGAAAAAACATCGAAAAAACTCGTGAAATGATTGAAACTTTAAAGCCTGAGCTTGTATCTGTTCAATTAGAAGAAGATGCCATTATGCTCGCTAAAGAATATCCACAAGTATACTTTACGTTTGGTGCAAAAGGGCTTGTAGAGGTCGCTACACATCCTGATTCGACAGTGCTAGTAAACGCGGTTCTTGGAAGTGTTGGACTAGAATCGACATTAGCTGCAATTCGCATGGGCAAAACAATTGCCATTGCCAATAAAGAAACACTTGTAACCGCTGGCCATTTAGTGATGGCAGAGGCTAAGAAATATAACGCAGCAATTTTACCCGTTGATAGTGAGCATTCTGCGATTTTCCAATCGATGAATGGTGAGAATCCGAAAAATATTGAACGATTAATTATTACGGCTTCTGGTGGGAGCTTCCGTGACAAAACACGCGAGGAATTGAAGTATGTAACGGTTGCAGATGCACTAAATCACCCGAACTGGTCAATGGGTGCGAAAATTACGATAGATTCAGCTACAATGATGAATAAAGGGCTAGAAGTCATTGAAGCACATGTGTTATTTAATATGCCTTATGATAAAATTGATGTACTTTTGCATAGAGAAAGTATTATTCACTCCCTAGTTGAGTATCATGATACTAGTGTCATTGCACAGCTAGGTACGCCGGACATGCGTGTACCTATCCAATATGCATTAAGTTACCCAGATCGTATGCCGCTACATAACGGACAACGACTTAATTTAGCACAAATTGGTCAGCTACATTTTAAAGAAATGGATATGGAACGTTATCCAGCATTGCGACTAGCATATGAGGCTGGGCGCACAGGCGGTACAATTTTAACAGCGATGAATGCAGCAAATGAAGCTGCAGTTGCGGCATTTTTACAAGGGAAAATAACATTCCTTGAAATTGACGAAACGATTGAGCGTGTAATGCAAGCACATAACAACATATTAGTGCCAGATTTACAAACAATTTTGCATGTGGACAGGGAAACGAGAAAAACAGTGTTAGACATGGTAAAATAAAGAGAGAAAATATCGTTAACTATTCGCTTTTAAAGGTGGGGTTTTATGCAAACAGCTATTGCATTTATTTTAATATTTGGCCTACTTGTATTCTTCCATGAATTTGGTCACTTCTTATTCGCGAAACGAGCAGGAATTATGGTTCGGGAATTTGCAATCGGTATGGGACCAAAAATTTATGGAAAAACACATGGTGAAACAATCTATACGATACGTTTATTGCCGATCGGCGGTTATGTGCGTATGGCGGGTGAGGACATGGATGGCGCCGAATTACAGCCGGGCTATCGAGTAGGGCTTATTGTAGATGAAGATAATGTTGTAAAGAAAATTATCTTTAATCAAAATAATAAGCAATTACCGGATTTGTTATTTTTAGAAGTTGAGCATGCCGATTTAGAAAAGGATTTGTTTGTAGAAGGCTATGATGAAGAGGAAAAATTAGTTCGTTATAATGTTGCAAGAGATTGTATGCTCGTAGAAAACGGAAAAGAAACGTTAATTGCACCATACGATCGTCAATTTAACGCTAAGACAGTCGGTCAACGAGCTATGGCAATCTTTGCAGGCCCGTTATTTAACTTTATATTAGCGTTTATTATTTATATGCTGATTGGATTAATTCATGGTGTACCTACGTATGAGCCAATCATTACAGAAGTTGTAGATAATGATTCAGCTGCACAAGCAGGAATGCTTGCAGGTGATAAAGTAGTTGGCATTAATGGACAAGTAGTTAATAAATGGCAAGACCTAGCTGCTATTGTACAAGATCACCCAGGTGAAAATATTACTGTAACAGTTGATCGAAATGGTCAGCAAGTTAACCTAAATATGAAGGTAAAAGAAATAGTACAAAATGGCGATAAATATGGTCAAATAGGGGTTAAGTATGAGAGCCCACGTGAATTTAATCCATTAAAGGCTGTTGTTTATGGCGCTCAAGAAACTTATAATATGACTGCTCGAATATTTGAATTGCTCGGCATGTTAATTACTGGTAAATTCACGATAGATGCGCTATCAGGTCCAGTTGGAATTTATAAAGCGACAGAGCAAGTCGCTCAATATGGATTCATCAATTTAATGAAATGGGCTGCGATGTTAAGTATTAACCTTGGTATTATGAACTTACTGCCGCTTCCAGCACTTGACGGTGGTCGTCTATTATTCTTTGGCTTCGAAGCAGTAAGAGGTAAACCTATTGATCGTCAAAAAGAGGGTCTTGTGCATTTTGTCGGTATCGTACTATTGATGATCTTAATGGTCGTAGTTACATGGAATGATATACAACGATTTTTCTTTTAAGCACATGCCAAACATCCGCTGACATAGAGGAACTCAGTCTAAGAACGCCACGTCACATCGATGCCGCTGTCGCGTAGGCAAAAAACATGTTGCTGCGCTGCGTTAGCACTATGCTTTCGCGCAAAAAACATTTGTTGGCCTAATGCCTCTCAGTGGATGTCACCTAAAATTATTGCATCCATGCGATAACGGCTGACTGACCTGCATCACGGCTAAAGCACAAAGCTGATTCCGGAAGCTATTATGCAGAGGTATAATTGAGCTAAATAAATGAAGTTAAGTTAAGTTTTTCAAGTGAAATATAGTTAGAAGATGCCAAGGCAAGCATGCTAAGGTGAAAATGGATTGAAAAAACATAGCTTTGAGCGCAATTTTTTTGAAACATTGCGTTCAAAGCTAAATTTGTTTATGCTAATTAGAGTATAAAACTTATCTATTAAAAAGGTGGAACACTGAATGAAGCAAAGTAAAACATTTATCCCAACGCTACGTGAAATACCTGCTGATGCAGAGGTAAAATCACATAAGCAATTACTACGTGCAGGGTTTATTCGTCAAAATACAAGTGGGGTATACTCGTATTTACCGCTTGCAAAACGTGTGTTAACAAAAATAGAAAATATTATTCGTGAAGAGATGGAAGCGATCAATTCTATTGAGCTTTTAATGCCTTCATTACAATCTGCGGAACTTTGGCAGGAATCAGGCCGCTGGGAAAAATACGGTCCAGAATTAATGCGTTTAAAGGACCGTCATGATCGTGATTTCGCATTAGGGCCAACTCATGAAGAAGTGATCACAACTTTAGTACGCGATGAAATTAAATCGTATAAAAAATTACCGCTAACACTTTATCAAATTCAAACTAAATTCCGTGATGAAAAACGTCCTCGCTTTGGTTTACTACGAGGCAGAGAGTTTATTATGAAAGATGCATACTCTTTCCATGCATCACGTGAAAGTTTGGATGAAACATATGATGATATGTATCGTGCTTATTCAAATATTTTCTCTCGTCTAGGTTTAAACTATCGTGCAGTTATTGCAGATTCAGGCTCGATTGGTGGGAAAGGTACGCATGAATTTATGGTGCTTTCTGAAATTGGGGAAGATACAATTGCATACTCTGACACGTCTAATTATGCTGCAAACATCGAAATGGCAGAAGTTCTTGTAGACTATCAACCATCAGATGAAGCATTAAAAGAGCTTGAAAAAGTGGCAACACCAGACCAAAAAACAATCGAAGAAGTATCAGCTTTCTTAAATGTTGAGCCTTCAAATGTCATTAAATCATTAGTATTTGATGTTGACGGTGAATTAGTTGTTGTCCTTGCTCGTGGAGATCACGAAATTAATGATATTAAGCTGAAAAATGCGCTTGATGCTGGTTCTGTTGAACTTGCTAGTGAAGCGGCAATCCTTGATTTATTAGGCTGTGGAGTTGGTTCTATCGGTCCTGTTAAATTACCAGTAGACGTCAAAGTAGTGGCTGACAATGCTATTAAATCTATACGTAACGGTGTAGCTGGTGCAAATGAAGATGGTTTCCATTTAGTTAATGCTAATCCAGAGCGTGATTTTGCAGTGAATGAATACTTAGATATTCGTTTTATTCAAGAGGGTGATCCATCTCCAGATGGACAAGGATTAATCAAATTTGCAGAAGGTATCGAGGTTGGTCATATTTTCAAATTAGGAACGACTTACTCTGCAAAAATGAATGGTACATTCTTAGACGAACAAGGTAAATCACAACCGTTTATCATGGGATGCTATGGTATTGGTGTATCACGTATTTTAGCTGCTGTTGCAGAGCATTTCCAAGATGAAAATGGTTTTGTTTGGCCAACACAATTAGCGCCATATGATATCCATGTTGTCCCTGTTAATACCAAGGATGAAACACAGGTTGCCTTAGCTGATGAGCTATATGGCTTATTAAAATCATACCGTTATGATGTGCTATTAGATGATCGTGCTGAGCGCGCTGGGGTTAAATTCGCAGATGCTGACTTAATTGGCTTACCGGTCCGAGTAACAGTAGGTAAAAAAGCAACAGAAGGTATTGTTGAGGTTAAATTCCGTCAAACAGGTGAAACGTTCGAATGGAAAAAAGAAGAGGTCATTGATCGCTTAAATGAATTTTTCCGCAAAAATTAACTCCTTTTAGCTGAAGTCTCACACCTCAACGGTGGTGAGATAAATGCGGGTTTGAACTACTTTTCAGTGGGTGTCCTAGCGCCCGCTGAAATAGAGGAACTCAGTCTAAGAACGCCACATCCTGTTGCAACGACTGAGTGTCCAACTTCGTGATGGCCTAAAGCATGGAATCGGAAAGGAGCTAAGGTTGCTAGCCTAAATTCATCGATTTCGATAACGGCTACTGACCTGCATATGCAGATCTAAGTGCCAAGCCGATTCCGGAATAATTGATTTTCCTTTAGATATGCTTGTCCCAAAAAGGATGAAATGGCATTAAATAGATAAACAATTCGCGCCACTTCTCGGGGACAGCGAGCCAAGCATGAATTCATAGATGTTTAGGATTTGTGAGGCTTGACAGTCGCCCGCGGAAAGGGAGCGAATTTTTTCTTTGGTTCGTAAACGTTGGTGAGGAAATAAAACAAGGGGCTTTTAAGACTGCCTCTTTCTGAAAGTAGGTGTCAATAGATTGGAACAGCAACAAGAAGCAAGAACGAAGTTTCAAATGCTCTTGCAACAACTAGAGTTAACAGATGATGTGTATATGTCCTTTTTTGAAGAAGGTGAATTATCACGCCTAACTGTAAACAAAAAGAACAGGCTATGGAATTTTACCATTAAATTACGAGACGTACTTCCTTTTCCGCTATACCAACTATTTCGTACTCGGTTGACTGAAAAATTTTCAGCTATCGCTCAAATCCACACAACTTTTGATACGGTAGAGAAAAATGTTACCGAAGAACTTGTCCAACAATATTGGTTAACAGTAGTAGAACAAATAGATGAGATGGCGCCACCCTTAAAACATTGTCTAGCATCGCAAATGCCTATGTGGAATGGGCAAAAAATCACTTTATCTTGCATGCAAGAAATGGAATTTATGATGCTGAAAACAAAGTATGCAGAAAAGCTTTCCGAAAGCTATAGTCAATTTGGCTTTCCACACATTGTGATAGATTTTATGCTTCAAGATCAAACGGAAGAAATGATCGCGGCACAGGAAGCTTTCATGGAACAGAGGCGTTTAGAGGAAGCAGCTTTAGCCCAACAAGCGATACAAGATTACCAAAAACGTGAGCAGGACAAGAAAGACAATCCAGCTATTGCGAACCTTGGTGACCGCCCATTCCAGCTTGGTATGTTAATTAAAGATGATGAAACAATGGAAATTAAACGCATTGTTGAGGAAGAACGCCGTGTTATCATAGAAGGTTTTGTTTTTGATACGGAAATTAGGGAGCTGAAAAGTGGTCGCTCTTTATTACAAATTAAAATCACTGATTATACGGATTCTATCGTAGTAAAAATGTTCTCACGTGATAATGATGATGCAGAACTAATGAAGCATTTGAAAAAAGGCATGTGGGTAAAAGTCCGAGGCTCTGTACAAACTGACACATTCATTCGTGATTTAATCGTTATGGCAAATGATATCAATGAAATCAAAAAAGAAACACGACAGGATACGGCGCCAGAGGGAGAAAAACGAGTTGAATTACATTTGCATACACCAATGAGTCAAATGGACGCCGTGACACCAGTTGAAAGACTCGTTGCGCAGGCGGCAAAGTGGGGTCATCCGGCCGTGGCTATTACTGACCATGCTGTTGTGCAATCCTTCCCAGAGGCTTATTCAGCAGGGAAAAAGCATGGTATAAAAGTTATATATGGCTTGGAGGCTAATTTAGTAGATGACGGTGTACCGATTGCTTATGCACCTGAGAATCGATTATTAGCTGATACTACTTATGTCGTGTTTGACGTAGAGACGACAGGTTTATCTACTGCTTACGATACTATTATTGAGCTAGCTGCAGTTAAAATTCAAGATGGAAATGTTATAGACAAATACGAAAGCTTTGCCAATCCACATCATCCACTTTCAGCAACGACCATTGAGCTGACAGGTATTACAGATGATATGGTACGTAACGCGCCAGAAGTAGAACAAGTCATTAAGGAGTTCCATGAATTTATCGGAGATAGCATAGTCGTAGCCCATAATGCATCGTTTGATATGGGCTTTTTATACACAGGCTATAAAAAATATGGGCTAGAGGGAACGGTTCACCCAGTTATTGATACGTTGGAGCTTGCGAGAATGCTGTATCCAACGATGAAAAACCATCGTTTAAATACGCTTTGTAAAAAATTCAATATTGAATTAACCCAGCATCACCGAGCTATTTATGATACAGAGGCAACGGGTTATTTACTTTTACAGCTGCTAAAAGATGCAACCGAATTAGATATTAAATACCACGACGACTTTAATAAGCATGTTGGTGGTGGAGATGCATATAAAAAGGGACGACCAATGCATTGCACAATATTAGCGGTAGATAATGCTGGATTAAAAAATTTATTTAAAATAGTCAGCCACTCCCATACAAAAACTTTCTATCGTGTACCTCGTGTAACACGAGCGGTTCTTGAGCAATATAGAGAAGGTTTATTAGTCGGATCAGGTTGTAGTAATGGCGAATTATTCGAGACGATGATGAATAAATCCCCAGAGGAAGCAGAGCAAGTTGCAAGATTTTATGATTATATTGAAGTTCAACCAAAAGCAGTGTATGCACCGTTAATTGAGCGCAATGTCATCCGTGATGAATGGACACTTGAAGATATTATTCGCAAGCTTGTAAAGCTCGGGAAGAAAATGGATAAACCGGTTGTAGCTACCGGTAATGTCCATTACTTAGATCCGACAGATGGGATGTTTAGACAAATACTAATTGGCTCTCAAGGTGGTGCCAACATCTTAAATAGATCAAAGCTACCTGAAGTTCATTTTAGAACGACTAATGAAATGCTTGAAGAATTTGATTTTTTAGGGCCGGATCTTGCGAAGGAAGTCGTTGTCACCAATTCTCAAAAAGTCGCAAATATGATTGGTGATGTTAAGCCGATTAAAGATGATTTATATACACCAAAAATTGAAGGCTCCGATGATGAGGTTACAAATTTAACCTATGAAATGGCACATCTTATATATGGAGAAGAACTACCAGAAATCGTGAAGGCCCGAATTGAAAAGGAATTAAAGTCAATTTTAGGCCATGGTTTCGGCGTAATTTATTTAATTTCAGCGAAGCTTGTGAAAAAATCATTAGCGGATGGCTATTTAGTAGGTTCTCGTGGATCTGTTGGATCTTCGTTAGTAGCGACCTTTATGGAGATTACTGAAGTAAATCCACTTCCACCTCATTATATTTGTCCAAATTGTAAGCATTCCGAGTTTTTTAATGATGGTTCAGTAAGCTCAGGCTTTGACTTACCAAATAAAGATTGTACGGAATGTGGAACACCGTATAAAAAAGATGGGCAGGATATCCCATTCGAAACGTTCCTTGGCTTTAAAGGAGATAAGGTACCTGATATCGATTTGAGTGCGACACGTTGTTAACTGAAAAGGTTAACCACCTTAATTGGTAGAACTGCTATTTCAAAGTGTGGAATGAGAGAGTAACGTCTTGAAACACACTCGCTAAAGCTACGACAAGCGTGGACGGTATTGCAAACACCAAAACGTTTGAAGCTCGTTAAAGTAGGCTGAAGTTCACCCAAACAGTTCGGCTGTGGAAAAAGGGATAGAAATCTCTTGTGAATGATAGGTCTGGCGTCTATAAAATTCCTATGGTTAGAAGCGGTAGAATAACCGAGACGAACCCTTGACTGACTTTTCGTGAATGTCACGTAGTAGAAATGCTACGGGGTCCAGTTAGGACTTCTAGGTGTGGATGAGTAAGTGTTAGGTTATGAAAATCCATATTGTGTTACAGGCACAATCTTTGCCTAGCGGAATTTAGAGGGAACCTACGGGAATTATGTACAGATAGAAATAGTGGAACGTGTGAAGCTCCTAACGTAAGAGAAGGTTGCACTTCAATGACGACGGTGTATGGAAAGGCAAATCGCTATAACATACTTTAAAGGAGTGGCAGTAGTGCCGTAGTACCGACGAAGAAATGCTGTTGATGACTGAATAACCAATAAGTCGGAGGGAAAAACATTTCAGAGGGAAGGGCACAAGTCGTTAACGTTGAAACAAAAGTAGGAAATCCAAAGCTTAGTTTATAAATTTCAACAAAGTTAACGATGGAACGCCGTATGACGCCGAAAGGGTCACGTACGGTGTGGGACGGGGGAAAAGCTGGAGATCATATCAAATGCTTACCTATCGTCATACTTTTCTGGTGAATATCAACCACAAGCTCATAACTATACGAAGGTACTATTCGGTGAGGATTATGTATATCGTGCTGGAACAATCGGAACAGTTGCGGAAAAAACAGCGTATGGCTATGTAAAGGGCTATGCTAGTGATAACAACTTACATTTCCGCGGTGCAGAGGTAGATCGCTTAGTGCAAGGCTGTACAGGTGTAAAACGTACAACAGGACAACACCCTGGGGGGATTATCGTAGTACCAGATTATATGGATATTTATGACTTCTCACCAGTACAATTCCCTGCAGATGCACAGGATGCAGAATGGCGTACGACGCATTTTGATTTCCATTCCATTCACGATAATATTTTAAAGCTTGATATTCTTGGACACGATGACCCGACTGTAATTCGGATGTTGCAGGATCTATCAGGGATAGATCCAAAAACGATTCCAACAGATGATCCAGTCGTTATGAAAATCTTTAGTACTCCAGAATCTTTAGGTGTAACAGAAAAACAAATCGGCTGTAAGACCGGGACACTCGGTATTCCTGAGTTCGGTACTCGTTTTGTTCGTCAAATGCTTGAAGATACGAAGCCATCAACATTCTCAGAGCTTGTGCAAATTTCAGGACTTTCACACGGAACAGACGTATGGCTTGGTAACGCGCAGGAGTTAATTCAAAACGGTACATGTGTGCTGAAAGAAGTAATTGGCTGTCGTGATGATATTATGGTGTATTTAATTTACCAAGGGCTAGAACCTTCGCTGGCATTTAAAATTATGGAGTCCGTACGTAAAGGGAAAGGTTTATCTGAAGAGTTTGAGGCAGAAATGCTAGCAAATAAAGTACCAGGTTGGTATATCGATTCATGTAAAAAGATAAAATATATGTTCCCGAAAGCCCATGCAGCAGCTTATGTGTTAATGGCTGTTCGTATTGCATGGTTTAAAGTACATTTCCCGATTCTTTATTATGCAGCATATTTCACAGTCCGTGCAGATGATTTTGATTTAATTGCCATGGTACAGGGCTCGCAAATGATTCGTGCAAAAATTGATGAAATCAATATAAAAGGCTTAGATGCTTCAACAAAAGAAAAAAACCTATTAACTGTGATGGAACTAGCACTTGAAATGTGTGAGCGTGGTATGAGCTTCCAGAAGGTAGACTTATATCGTTCGCAGGCTAGTGAATTTATCATTGATGGGAACTCTTTAATTCCACCATTCGATGCGATTCCTGGACTTGGTACAAACGTTGCTAAACAAATTGTGGCAGCACGTGAGGACGGAGAATTTTTATCGAAGGAAGATTTACAACAACGAGGTCGAGTATCCAAGACATTGATTGAATACATGGATCAATTGGGTTGTTTAGAAGGAATGCCTGATGCAAATCAATTATCACTTTTCTAAAAGCTTTAAGAAAAGTGGCACTTATGCGGATGAAATTAGTAACCATTTCTGATTTACAGGATAAAAAGCTTTATCACCTTCTAAAACGGAAGGACCTGCACCCCTAAAGTTTGATATGCTCCCCATTTAGTAAACAGATTAAAAAATAAAATCTGTTTATCAAATGGGGAGTTTTTATGAGGAAGTATTCCTTTTCTAAAGAAGAGAGGTTAGAATTTTTAAGCTGTATCACGAAGGTCCACTTACATTAAAGCGGCCTTGAGTGTTAGAAGTTTCGGAGCGACGGAAACGCTGATAAAAATAAAGCTGTGCATTCAAATAAATTGCCATATTAGGTGTTCCGATCGTAAACAGCAGCCCTGCAATGGCTGAACCGGTCATGAATGCCAGAATCAAGTAAGTCTCGAAGTGAGTTAAAACATTCAATTGGTATAAACCAATGGTAATGCCTCCATCGAATCATTTCATTCCCCGCTAAAGTCTGAAAAATCTTGATAAGTTTAGAAGAGCTTAAGAAGGTTATCGAAGTTCAAACTATCGAAAATAGTTTTCCTATACGTGTATTCGAGCGAAACTAAACAGCCGACACCGCTCAAATCCCGGCAATTGGCTGTTTTAAATATCTATAGGTTCCTAATTGAAAACAGGGGGCAGTCCACCGGTCAATGCTCTTTTTATTTCTACTCTCCATTGGGGAACTTAGGCTGTGGATTCACTTAATTATAGATAATCTAGAGTGTTAAAAATTAATATTAACCCAACAATGCACATTATCCAAGATAATGCAGAATTCGAAGTGTTAGATAGTTTATGATGAAGATTAGCTAATTTAGAATTTATCCAACTTCCAAATAATTTATATCCTAAAAAGATGAGTAATGCTGGTAAAACCATAATAATGTTATACGTGGCGATAATTGGCAACCATTGAGAAGACGGTATATTATTTGTTGTTAACAAACCAATAGCAGCAAAGTACGGAAAAGCTGCACTTGCCTCAATTAAAAAAGTTGTAATACCAATAAATATAATTGAGGATATACTTTGAGTTTTAGGTTTGGGAATATTATTTTTTTTATTTGTCGGGATAAAGAAGCTACCCACAAATAAAATAACCCCTACTATAAAAATAATCCAACTGAATATTTTATTTTGAAATATGTTAGAGAAGGTTTCAATAATATAATGTAACCCTAACATCATTGCTACACCTAATGAGAAATACAATAGTGCAACTGTAAATAAATATAAAAATAATCTTGAAGTTAGATTTCTTTTATTTGTTAAAATAAGGTATAGTGTAACACCAACTATTGTAGGACTTAAAGTGTCTAATAGCGCTAAGCCACCTATATAAACCAAAATATCTGTTTCCATATATTCCTCCACATCGATAGATTATGATAAAAAACTATGACTTCTTAGCGGTGTAATGAATATAAGCTTTTTCCATAAAATCGAGGACCTCTTGATCAATAGGATAAAGGTTATGTTTTTTTGACTCCTCAGGTGACATTCTAATTTTCCAAAGGGTATCTAAAAAAACATCTTCGTCATCAAAATCTTCACTTTTTTTGACATCCATCCTTTTAATAATATTTTGTATGCGTGTAGCACTATAACCAAGGTGCATATGTTTTTTTAATTGACCAAGTAGAGCAATCCACTCTAAAGAATCAGGATCACTACTTGACATATTCGGAAGTCTATATAGTACTTCAGCATTTTTAATATTTAATTCATCATTATTATGAGTTAGAATATCTTTTGAATCTCTAGTATATAAACTCATAATTTTTTGAATTCTAAATTCCTCTCCTTCAATTGCTATCCCATTTATTAGTTCTCTTAAATTAAATTCTATATTTGAGAGTCGGTCCTTTTCATTTATTACATAAGATAGTTGTTTCATTAGACTAATGGACCAGTCCCATTCTTTAGACTCTAACATAATTTTGATTTCACTTAATTGAAAGCCTATCGTTTTTAAAAATTGTATTTGCTGTAATTTTTTTAACTCTGTATTTGAGTATAATCTGTGACCTCCTTGAGTTTTTGATGCAGGTTTTAGTAGTTCTATCTGGTCATAATATCTTAAGGTTCTAACGGACACACCACTTATCTTTTTCACTTCATTAATATGTAACAATGTTTATTCCTACTTCCTTATTCTTTATTCGTCGTATTGAAAAATAGAGATTTAAATAAGTAACCTATTCCCAGGCCAATAAGCACTCCAATAATAGCATTACCAAATTGAAAAGCTATACCTGCGCCAATAATAACGCAAGCATAAATAATAATATCTTCTTTTTTCAAAGGGAATTTCCTCCTTCTGTTGATAATGATGTAAAAGGTGTAGTTTCAGTATAAAAGATGACGCGAGGTCACTTTCAACTAATTTCAACATTATTCTGCGTAAAGATTGAAAATGACCTTACGTCATTTTATATAATTGGCTAAAGGAGGAAATTTTATGGTAAAAAAATCTGCTTTAATTTTGTTTTTAGTAGTAATCATTCTTGCAGGATGTTCATCAGGGGAAAAAGAGGTAAGTGTTAAAAAAGAGTCGATAGAAGATGTTGAAGAAATCGTTATAAATTTTGCAAGTACCGATGTTAATGTCCGGCCAAGCGAAAAAAGTGAATTAGAAACCTATCTAACGGCTTATGATAACGGACCAGGTGTAACATTGGATAAGTCATCAAGACGGTTATCAATTAATCTAGGTAATGATATTAGACGCTTAATCAATTTCAAAAAAAAACCTACTTTAGAGGTGAGAATCCCTCATCAATTTAAGGGGAAAATAATTTTGGATGGATCTTCTGGCAATGTTTCTGGACAGGATCTCGTTCAAAATAATATTGACATACGATCTAGTAGTGGCGATATTAAACTCCACTTTAAAGAATTAAATGATGACGTTGAACTTTCAACTACAAGTGGTAATGCCTCAGTAACTTTTGATGAAAAGCAACCTAATCTAAATTTAGAAATCGTTACAAATAGCGGGAGACAATCCATAAACCTGTCCTTAAGCGAAAAAACACAAACAAAAAAAGGTTTAAAAGGTTCCTCAGGTAATGGAGAAAATAAAATGAAAATTGAAACTAAATCAGGAAATGTAAATTTGAACTGAAAATTAGCTTAAAAAAAGTGTCTCTGCCAAATTTCAAGTAGGGTTCACATGATGTCCAATATTGTGTGCTTTGTATTACAAGATATGAAAATGAACTAATTACAAAAAATCAACGGTCCGGTCAATGTTAGGGAAAAAATGAAGATCTCGGAATTATCATTAATTATTTTCTATGAGAGATAATAACCTCTCAATAGGAGGTACATTAGAAATAGTGATATTCCTGTAGGAAGGGGTTAGCAAGTTCCTCTGCAGACTTAGTTGCAGTGTCAACGGCAATTGAATGAGCTTATGAAATATAGAACTAACAGACGGAGTAATGTATTCACCTATTGTTTCTTATTATTATCGAGAAGAAGTTTATATTACCTATTAACAATCATTCGCACGATGAAGAGGGAGAAATTAATACTATTGACTTTAATAGAAAAGATATACAAAGATATATATAGCAACGAGGTCGTGTTTCTTAAAACATTAATCATAGATCAGCTAGGCTGCTTAGAGGGGATGACTGATACTACTCAGCTGACACTTTTCTAATATCAATTGTAGGATTAAATTAAGGTATCAGATATAATGTTCATGCAAATAATACGGATAAAGTGAATTCTTTATGACTAAATAAAGTGTCTATTCAAATTTCAGACATAACAATGGCTTAGACAATTGTTGTCTAGTTGAAGGAAATTTGCATTGTGCTGTAAACTATGCTATCCTTATGGTAATAATTTGTTGATATTTTTCCAGCAAAAGAGTGGGACCTTCCCGCTCTTTTCTGTTGTTATACCGTAGCAAAACAAATTTTTGACTAACAGCAGGTAAGACCGTTAAATTTCACCAAAGCTACTGGTGGAATTTCTGTTTTATTACGCCAGAATTTGATAGATACAGGAGGAAATAATGAGCAAAGTACCATCTTTAATTGAAGAGCTCGCCAAACCGATTGTTGAAGAGTTAAATCTTGAGCTAGTAGATGTCGAGTTCGTAAAAGAAGGACGTAACTGGTTTTTACGTGTTTATGTGGATACACCTCAAGGTGGAATTGACATTGAACAATGTGCTCAAGTTAGTGAACGACTAAGTTTGCTATTGGATGAAAATGATCCAATTACACAAAACTATTATTTAGAAGTTTCTTCACCTGGAGCAGAACGTCCATTAAAAAAAGATACTGATTTTGAAAATGCGATTGGCAAATTTATTTATGTTAAAACCTATGAGCCCATTAAGGACATGAAGGAATTCCAAGGCTACTTAACGTCATACGATGAACATACATTAGTGATGGAAGTACGCATTAAAACGCGTAAAATTACAGTAACAATTGAACAAGAAAAAATCGCATTGGCGCGACTAGCCATCGATTTCTAAGCATAATGCATATTTAGGAGTGAAAACAAAAATGAGTAGTGATTTGTTAGATGCGCTAAATGCGCTAGAAGAACAAAAAGGAATTTCAAGAGATGTGTTAATTGAAGCAATAGAAGCGGCATTAGTTACAGCTTACAAACGCAACTTCAATCAAGCACAAAATGTTCGTGTTGATTTAAATTTAGATAAGGGCTCTATTCGTGTCTTTTCACGCAAAGATGTTGTTGAAGAAGTAGAAGATGACCGTTTACAAATTTCTGAAGAAGATGCTAAGGCTATCAATCCTGCATACCAGTTGGAAGATGTGGTTGAGCAGGAAGTAACACCTCGAAACTTTGGTCGTATTGCTGCACAGACAGCGAAACAAGTTGTAACACAACGTGTTCGCGAAGCAGAACGCGGCTTAATTTACGAGCAATATGTGGACCGTGAAGATGATATCGTGACGGGTGTAGTTGAGCGTCTAGATGCTCGTAATATTTACGTAGGTCTTGGAAAAGTAGAGGCTGCATTACCACAAAACGAACAAATTCAAGGTGAAACATACCATCCACACGATCGCATCAAAGTTTATATTACAAAGGTTGAACGTACAACGCGCGGACCACAAGTTATTGTTTCACGTACACATCCTGGTTTATTACGCCGCTTATTTGAAATGGAAGTACCTGAAATTTATGAAGGTATTGTAGAAATTAAATCTATTGCTCGTGAAGCAGGAGATCGTTCTAAAATTTCTGTTTATGCACATAACGAAGAGGTAGATCCAGTAGGTTCATGTGTAGGAGCAAAAGGCGCTCGTGTGCAAACAATTGTAAATGAATTAAACGGCGAAAAAATCGATATCGTTGAATGGTCAGAAGACCCAGTTGTATTTGTAGCAAATGCGCTTAGCCCATCTAAAGTTTTAGATGTTCAAGTCAATGAAGAAGAAAAATCTACTACTGTTGTTGTGCCAGACTATCAACTATCACTAGCTATTGGTAAACGTGGTCAAAATGCTCGTTTAGCAGCTAAGCTAACTGGCTGGAAAATTGATATTAAGAGTGAGACAGATGCTCGTGAGCTAGGCATTTATCCATCTGCAACAAGCACTTTCATACCTGCTGAGGATGAAGAAAGTGATTTTGATGATGTGACAGTTGACTTATATCAAGACGACGAAGAATAAGTAAGAAAGCCCGTGTGACTAGTTAGCTGCCATTATTCAGTGGGCGTTGGGCTGCGTCGACTGAATATTGGCAGAGCCTACATTGAAAATATATTAAAATGTAGTGCATGGCTAGTCCACCTCTTACGACAAGCTTCAGAGAGGAAAGGTGATTCTTATGGCTATTAATAAAAAAGTACCTCTTCGAAAATGCGTAGCAACCGGAGAAATGCTACCAAAGAAAGAAATGATCCGTGTCGTTCGTTCGAAAGAGGGCGAGGTAAGTGTGGATATCTCCGGAAAAAAACCCGGACGTGGTGCCTATGTCTCTAAATCGGAAAAAGCGATTGAAATCGCCCGTAAGAAAAATGTTTTAGGACACCAACTTGATGTAAAAATTCCTGAAGAAATCTACGATGAGCTTATTTTGTTGATTCGTAGGGAGTCTATTATATGATTAATAATCAAGCGGTGTATAATTTGCTTGGGATAGCAGCAAGAGCCCGTAAAGTAACTTCAGGAGAAGAGTTAGTAGTAAAGGAAGTCCGCAATGGTAATGCTAAGCTAGTACTGCTTGCAAACGATGCTTCTAAAAACTCTAGCAAAAAAATTCAAGATAAATGCACGTATTACAACGTTGAGTATCATGTAATTGGTGATCGTTATGATCTAGGACATGCTACAGGTAAGGAGGCCCGAGTGGCTTTAGCTATTACCGATAAAGGTTTTGCAAGCAAATTGTCTAGTCTACTCAACGAAAAATAATCGGGGGTGAGCAGATGACCAAAATCAGAGTTCATGAATATGCGAAACAAGTGAATAAAACGAGTAAAGAGGTTATTGAAGCACTAAATAATTTAAATGTTAGCGTAACAAACCATATGTCAATGTTAGAAAAAGACGTAGTGTCAAAGTTAAACCAAACATTTAAAACGAAAACAGACGCGAAGCAACCTACTCAAAATGTTTCGCAAAAATCACAGCAATCGGTGAAAAAGCAAGATGGGCAAAAGCAGCAATCTGCTACTTCCAAGCCTAAGGCCAATAATCAGCAACAAACGCATCAAAACTCAAATTCGTCTAACGAAAAATCTAAGAATACAAAAGGTAGTCAAAATCGAAATATGACAAATAATAATAATAACAATAATAATAATAATCGTAGAGGTGGCGGAGGTTACAACCAACGTCCAAAACCAGGAATTCATGGCGGGAAACGTCGCCATCCAAAAACACATCAGCCAAGTCAACCAGTGAAACAAAAGGAATTACCAGAAAAAATTACGTTTGTTGAATCACTTTCTGTAGCGGAATTAGCTAAAAAATTACACCGTGAGCCATCAGAAATTATTAAAAAATTATTTATGCTTGGTGTAATGGCAACAATTAACCAAGAATTAGATAAGGATGCAATTGAATTAATTTGCGCAGACTATGGTGTAGAAGTTGAAGAAGAAATTCGTGTAGATATTACGGATTTAGAAACACACTTCGAACAAACAGAAGAAGTAAACGAAGCGGACTTATCAGAACGTCCTCCTGTAGTAACAATTATGGGTCACGTTGACCATGGTAAAACTACATTGTTAGACTCTATTCGCAATACTAAGGTTACAGCTGGTGAGGCTGGAGGTATTACTCAGCATATCGGTGCTTATCAAGTAACTGAAGGCGACAAAAAGATTTCGTTCCTAGATACACCAGGACACGCTGCTTTTACAACGATGCGTGCGCGCGGTGCTAAAGTAACGGACTTAACGATTTTAGTAGTAGCTGCGGATGATGGCGTAATGCCACAAACTGTAGAAGCGATTAACCACGCAAAAGCGGCGGAAGTACCTATTATTGTTGCAGTCAATAAAATGGATAAACCTTCAGCTAATCCAGACCGTGTAATGCAAGAGTTAACAGAGCATGGCCTAGTTCCTGAAGCTTGGGGTGGCGAAACAATTTTCGTACCAATCTCTGCATTAAAAGGTGAAGGTATCGACACATTACTTGAAATGATTTTACTTGTTGCTGAAGTGGGAGAATTAAAAGCAAACCCTAATCGTCTAGCACTTGGTACAGTAATTGAAGCACAGCTAGATAAAGGTCGAGGCTCTGTTGCAACACTTTTAGTACAAGATGGAACATTAAAAGTTGGGGATCCAATTGTTGTCGGCCATACTTTTGGGCGAGTACGTGCTATGGTAAACGATAAAGGACGTCGTGTGAAAGAAGCTGGACCATCAACGCCAGTAGAAATCACAGGTTTAAATGAAGTACCACAAGCTGGCGACCGTTTCGTTGTCTTTGAAGACGAAAAAACAGCACGCCAAGTTGGTGAAACTCGTGCAATGTCAGCGATTCAAGCACAACGCTCAGAAAAACAACGTGTAACGCTTGATAACCTATTCGAACAAATGAGTCAAGGTGAAATGAAAGAGCTTAACTTAATTGTAAAAGCTGACGTTCAAGGTACTGTAGAAGCTATGGCTGCATCATTAATGAAAATTGATGTAGAAGGCGTAAACGTGAAAATTATTCACACTGGCGCTGGAGCGATTACAGAATCAGATATTTCTCTTGCAGCAGCTTCAAATGCAATTGTTATTGGCTTCAATGTTCGTCCAGATATCAATGCAAAACGAGCAGCAGAAGAAGAAGGCGTAGATATTCGTCTACACCGCATTATCTATAAAGTGATTGAGGAAATTGAACAAGCAATGAAAGGTATGCTTGATCCAGAATTCGTAGAAAAAATTATTGGTCAAGCAGAAGTTCGCCAAACAATTAAAGTATCAAAAGTTGGTACAATTGCTGGTTCATACGTAACAGAAGGTAAAGTAACTCGTGATTCTGGCGTACGTGTAATCCGCGACAATGTAGTAATTTTTGAAGGTGAATTAGATACACTTAAACGTTTCAAAGATGAAGTAAAAGAAGTTGCCAAAGGTTACGAATGTGGTATTACAATTACAAACTTCAACGATATTAAAGAAGGCGACATTATTGAAGCCTATATTATGGAAGAAGTTAAACGCGTTTAATGATTGTTTATGCAGAGGTTGAATTTATGATTCAAACTGCCCATTCGTTGAAGGAAAAACGTGCTGTCTTACAGCGTATGCTTACCCGCACAAAGCAAAAATTTAATGTATCCATTGCGGAAGTTGACCATCAAAATGTATGGCAGCGCACGAAATTAGCGCTTGTTGCTGTTTCTTCTTCAAAAGAAGCAGCCGAGCGTGAAATGAATCACGCGCTGCACTACTTACAGTCAAATCCGGCTTGGGAACAGTTAAATGTGTGGCGAGACTATTTATAAGTAACATTAAAAGTTGTGTTGTATGATTTAGCCATACCTTGTATGTAACTATATGTGCAAGTGAAGACATAACTTTCTGTACATCGAAATTGAGGTGACAAACTATGTCTCTACGCTCAAACCGTGTCGCTGAGCAAATGAAAAAAGAACTCGGTGATATTATTGGACGTAAAATAAAAGATCCGCGTGTTGGTTTCGTTACTGTTACTGGTGTTGAAGTGACAGGTGATTTACAACAAGCGACAATTTATATTACAACTCTAGGCAATGAACGTGAAAAAGAGGAAACATTAAAAGCTTTATTAAAGGCTTCTGGTTTCATTCGTTCAGAAATCGGGTCACGAATCCGTTTACGTCGTACACCAGAACTAATCTTTGAATTCGATTCATCGATTGAATATGGTAACCGTATTGATTCATTGCTACGTGGTTTAAACGAAGAATAAGCTTAACTTAAAAAAGTCTGCCTATGCATGTTCATGCAGGCAGACTTTTTACATTCATTAGAATGTAACACTTTTTTTGGCTCAGCTTTCGTGCAGAGCTTACCTATATGTTTTGGCGACCGCCCGCCAGTTTTTTTCGGTAGGTGTGTCAGGCATCCACTTCTATCTTAAAAGTGGATTTATCCTCAAAAGTCGTGGATGACAATTGTTAAAACATATACTATGTAAATAAGTTGATTGGAGTGTGAGACTGGGCGCCTCCTTGGGGATTAGCAATAGAGGAACGAAGGCTAAAAGCATCACATCCTGTGATAACGCCTTCATGACCAACATCGTGTTGGCCCGAGACCCTGCAGCGAAGCGGATGTTTTCTGTGCGAAAGCGTAGTGTTAACGTAGCGGCAGCACCAAATGTTTTCTGTAGCGAAAGCGAAGCGGCAGCACCAAATGTTTTGACTGTGCGAAAGCGAAGCGGCAGCAACAAATGTTTTTTCTGTGCGAAAGCGAAGCGGCAGCAACAAATGTTTTTTCTGTGCGAAAGCGAAGCGGCAGCAACAAAGCGCCCAGTCGGAACGGAAATCAACCACACGTTTTGGTGATGAACCTAAAAGTGATGAAAATCTAACGAAGATCAAAATTGCTAAAAATGAATTGATTTTAGGAGGAAATTTATGAACGGTATTTTACCGCTTTGGAAAGAACGTGGCATGACAAGTCATGATTGCGTTTTTAAATTACGAAAAATTTTACGTACTAAAAAAGTTGGCCATACAGGCACACTTGATCCAGGTGTTGAGGGAGTTCTTCCCATTTGTATTGGTCAAGCAACACGCATCGCAGAATACTTAACTGATGCAGGGAAAACCTATGAAGCTGTTATTTCAATTGGCCGTACAACGACAACGGAGGATGCAGAAGGAGAAACGGTTGAGCAAGATAGAACGGCTAAAAAGTTCACACGTACTCAATTGCAAGAAGTTTTAGCATCGCTAACAGGTGTTATTCAACAAACGCCACCGATGTTTTCAGCTGTCAAAGTAAATGGTAAACGTCTCTATGAATATGCTCGAAAAGGCGAAATTGTCGAAAGACCTACACGTCAAGTTACCATTTATGCATTAGAACTACTAGATGATGTAGAAATATATGAAGGGCAAGAAATTACATTCCCAGTACGTATAGCGTGTAGTAAAGGGACGTATATTCGAACACTAGCTGTGCAAATCGGAGCGGCACTTGGCTATCCAGCACACATGAAAGAGCTCGTACGGACAGCCTCAGGTACATTTACGCAAGAGAATTGCTTTACGTTGGCACAAGTTGCTGAACTGATGGAAGGTGAACAAATTGATACATGCATTTTACCAGTTGAGTATGCATTAACAGATTATCCATATATGGAGATCACTTCCGCAAATGAAAAAGAAATTTTCAATGGACAAGTGCTTCCCGCAGATGCATTATTAAAGATACATGATAAAATTGTTTTTGGAATTAGTGGGAAAGCAATTGCGGTCTATCATGCCCATCCTACAAAGGAAGGGTTTATGAAGCCACATAAGATGTTTCCGACGATAGAGTAGGAGGATTTTTAGTATGGAGGTCATTCATTTAAAATACCCACACCAACTACAGCAACGAGAAATCATGCAGCCATATTCATTGGCACTTGGTTTTTTTGATGGTGTACATAGAGGGCATCAGGCAGTTATTAAGGCAGCGAAAGAAGAAGGAGACAAGCGTCAAATTCCAACGGCTGTTATGACATTCGATCCACATCCTTCTTTAGTGCTTGGCGGACGTAATGAAAAAGTATTTTATATAACGTTATTACAGCAAAAATTGCAGCTTTTTGAAGAACAGGGTGTTGATACAGTATTTGTTGTGCATTTCACATCTGATTTTGCAAAGCTTTCACCTGATGCATTTATTGATACATTTATTCGTGGGTTGAACATTCAACATGTTACAGCAGGCTTTGATTATTCTTTTGGTGCATTTGGGAAAGGTACAATGGAAGAAATGCGTGCATTGAGTAATGGAGATTACGGCGTAACGGTTGTTGAAAAGAAAACTGATGATATTGAAAAAATTAGCTCTACACGTATCCGTAAACTTTTGCAAGAGGGAGATATGGAGGAAGCAAGATTACTCCTAGGACGTCCATTTGAAGTTACGGGAATCGTTGTACATGGTGATAAGCGAGGACGCACAATAGGTTTCCCAACTGCAAATGTCCAAGCGTTAGAGGGAACTTATATTCCAGCAAGCGGTGTATATGCGGTTCGAGTACTTGTACAAAATAACTGGTATGATGGTGTATGTAATGTAGGCTATAAACCAACATTTAAAGATCCGAACGACAAACAATTATCCATCGAAGTCCATATATTAAACTTCGAAAAAAATATTTACGGTGAAGAAGTGCATGTCGCTTGGTATAAACGTATAAGAAGTGAACGAAAATTCGATGGCATTGAAGCGTTGAAAGCGCAAATCGAAAAAGATAAACAGGAAGCAATTCAATATTTTACACTTATTGCCGAAAATTAAAACATACGTCATGACTTATGTTGAGTGAAATGGCTCATCGGACGCTCCCAGCCGGAACGAAAATTAACTACACACATTGTAGTGATGAGCCATTTTTGTCGAGTTAATGCAAATTAAATGTGCTTTAACATTTGAATTGACTTATGTTAACGCTTGCTTGACCTATTGATTTATGGTAACATTCATAAGTGCATAATATGCTTATCCTTAGCTCGGTATATCGATTACTCCAACGTGTACTGTGCTAATGGGGATTAACAATTATTTAGGAGGTCCATACAAAATGGCTATTTCAAAACAACGTAAAAACGAAATTATTGCTGAGTTCCGTACTCACGAAAGTGACACTGGTTCTCCAGAAGTACAAGTTGCAGTGTTAACAGAGGAAATTAACGCTCTAAACGCTCACTTACGTACACACAAAAAAGATTTCCACTCTGAGCGTGGTCTTCTTAAAATGGTAGGTCGTCGTCGTCACTTATTAAAATATCTACGTGAAACTGACGTACAACGTTACCGTGAACTAATCACTCGTTTAGGCTTACGTCGCTAATTGTCAATCGAAAAGCGGGATTAATCCCGCTTTTTCTTTATGTTTATAAACATAAACAAGGTAAGCTTTACTATTGAGATAAAAGCATGTATGATATGAACTTTAAGCAAAAAAACACTGTTTCAATCAAATACAGAAATAAATCCTAAATAAATTGGCAATAACTGAATTTAAATGTATTATTATTTCATGAAATATTTAGCATAGAACAAGCATTTTTGGTACACTTACTATTAGTACATACAGACGCAGTAAGTGTTTTTATAATAGAGAGGGGTTCATTGAATGAACGAAAAGAAAGTCTATTCCTATGAATGGGCTGGCCGTCCACTTGTAATCGAAGTTGGACAGTTAGCAAAACAAGCAAATGGGGCCGTATTAGTACGCTATGGTGATACATCCGTACTTTCAACTGCAACAATGTCAAAATCACCGAAACCACTTGATTTCTTCCCATTAACAGTAAACTACGAAGAACGTTTATACGCAGCGGGTAAAATTCCTGGTGGCTTTATTAAACGTGAAGGACGTCCATCTGAAAAAGCAATACTAGCAAGCCGTTTAATTGACCGTCCAATTCGTCCAATGTTCCCAGATGGTTTCCGTAATGAAGTACAAGTTATTTCAATGGTTATGTCTAACGATCCGGATTGCACGTCTGAAATGGCTGCAATGGTTGGTTCATCATTAGCGTTAGCTATCTCGGATATTCCATTCGACGGGCCGATTGCAGGTGTACAAGTTGGATATATTGACGGTAAATTTATTGTGAACCCGACAGTGGAACAAGCTAATCAATCGACGATCCATTTATCTGTAGCAGGTAACAAGGATGCTATCAACATGGTTGAAGCAGGTGCACTAGAAGTACCGGAAGAAGTAATGCTAGAAGCCATTATGTTCGGTCATGAAGAAATCAAAAAAATTATTGCTTTCCAAGAGCAAATTGTTGCAGAAGTAGG
Source organism: Lysinibacillus sp. NPDC095746 (assembly GCF_044763535.1). NCBI lineage: Bacteria > Bacillati > Bacillota > Bacilli > Caryophanales > Bacillaceae > Lysinibacillus > Lysinibacillus sp. NPDC095746. Next base: position 85,041 of record NZ_JBIWGL010000003.1, on the reverse strand, counting down.
GAAAGAAAAATTACCGGTAACATTATTTGAAATTGATGAAGCGATTCAAGCAGATATAAAAGCAGCTTGTGAGACTGACATGCATGATGCAATTCAAACTGCAGAAAAACATGCACGTGATGAGGCGATTCAAGCAGTAAAAGACCGTGTTATTGCTTCTTATGAAGAGCAAGAAGCGGATGAAGTAACAATGAAGCAAGTTTACACAATTTTAGATAAAATGGTTAAAGACGAAGTACGTCGCCAAATTACAGAAGATAAAGTTCGTCCAGATGGTCGTAAGTTAGACGAAATCCGTCCACTTTCTTCTGAAACAGGCTTATTACAACGTACTCACGGTTCAGCATTATTTACGCGTGGTCAAACACAAGCTCTTTCTATTTGTACATTAGGTGCACTTGGTGATGTACAAATTATCGACGGTTTAGGTGTGGAAGAATCAAAACGCTTTATGCATCACTATAACTTCCCGCAATTCTCTGTAGGGGAAACTGGCCCAATTCGTGGACCAGGTCGTCGTGAAATCGGTCATGGTGCACTAGGAGAGCGTGCTCTTGATGCGGTTATTCCAGATGAGTCTGTATTCCCATATACAATCCGTTGTGTATCGGAAGTACTTGAGTCAAACGGTTCTACATCTCAAGCTTCTATCTGTGCTTCAACATTAGCGATGATGGATGCTGGTGTTCCATTAAAAGCACCTGTAGCAGGTATTGCGATGGGTCTTATTAAAAAAGGCGAACATTACTCTATTTTAACTGATATACAAGGTATGGAAGACCACCTTGGAGATATGGACTTTAAAGTTGCTGGTACAGCTAAAGGTGTAACAGCACTTCAAATGGACATTAAAATTGATGGTTTATCACGCAATATTTTAGAAGAAGCATTAACACAAGCTAAAATTGGCCGTATGCACATTTTAGAATCAATGCTTGCTACTCTTGCAGAACCACGTGAAAAATTATCTACGTTTGCACCGAAAATTGTCATCGTGAAAATCAATCCTGATAAAATTCGCGATGTCATCGGACCTGGTGGTAAACAAATTAATAAAATTATTGAAGAAACTGGCGTAAAAATTGATACTGAGCAAGATGGTACAATTTACATCTCTTCTGCAGATGAAGAAATGAACGCTCGTGCAAAACAAATCATCGAAGACATCGTACGTGAAGCAAAAGTTGGCGAGTACTACTTATCAACAGTTAAACGTATTGAAAAATTCGGTGCGTTCTGTGAAATATTCCCTGGGAAAGACGGCTTACTTCACATCTCTGAAATTCAAGAGGAACGTACAAAACAAGTTGAAGATGTCTTAAAACTTGGCGATCAATTACTTGTAAAAGTTATTGAAATTGACAAGCAAGGTCGTGTGAATTTATCTCGTAAAGTTGTGATTCAAGAGGAAAAAGAACGCGCTGAGCAAGATAAATAATAAATTGTAGAAAAGGCTGCGTATAATGCGCAGCCTTTTTTAAATCAAGTATAAGGAATTTGGTTCTATAAGGAATAATTTTGGGGAAGCTTCACATTATGGTTCATCACTAAAAGACGTGGATGACTTTTGGTAAAACGTATATTATGTAAATAAATTGATTGAAGTGGCTCATCGGACTTAAAGCTATGATCTGTGCGAAAGCGAAGCGGCAGCAACAAATGTTTTCTATAGCGACAGCAACAAATGTTTTCTGTAGCGCCAGTCGGAAATCTACCACACGTTTTGGTGATGACCCCACATTATGCCTTTGATGTAGAACCAGAGATAAATTGGGGGAGATTTTTTGGTACAAGTACATACATGTCAGAATGGTGTTCGTATTGTGTCTGAGCAAATCGATCATGTAAGATCTGTTGCGCTAGGCATTTTTGTTAATGCAGGATCTCGTTATGAGCTTCCTGAGGAAAATGGCATTACGCATTTTATAGAACATATGCTTTTTAAAGGGACAAAAACTCGAACAGCTCGCCAAATCGCTGAAGAATTTGACCGAATTGGTGGAGAGTTAAATGCCTTTACATCTAAGGAAAATACTTGTTATTATGCAAAGGTTTTAGATCATCATGCGGAGCTTGCAGTTACAATATTAGCGGATATGTTCTTTAATTCTACGTTTGCAGAGGAAGAGTTAGAGAAGGAAAGACAAGTGGTACTAGAGGAAATATTAATGAGTGAAGACGCAGCGGATGACGATGTTCATGAAAAGCTTTGGGGAGTCATGTATCCAAACGATGCACTCGGTCGTCCAATTCTAGGAACAGCGGCTACTTTAAAAACATTTACAGCAGATATGATCCGTAATTACATGGCGAAACATTATGGTCCAGAATCAGTTGTTATTTCAATAGCGGGAAATATTTCTGCGAAGCTCATGCAAACAATTGAAGACTTATTTGGCCAATATCAGCCATCTCCACTTGCGGTAGAGCCTGTGCTTTCGAATCCTCATTTTTATCCAGGAGAGATTTCAAAAACTCGCGATACGGAGCAAGCGCATTTGGCCATTTCTTATCCAGCAATTGGTGTGAAAAATCCAGATATGTATAGCTTTATTGCACTTAATAATATTATTGGTGGTAATATGAGCTCTCGTCTGTTCCAAGAAGTACGCGAAGAACGTGGTTTAGCCTATTCAATATTTTCTTACCAATCTTGTTATGCGGATGTTGGAGCATTTACGATTTATGGTAGTACAAGTCGTCAACAATTATCACAGCTTCAACACACAATTGATGCGACATTACTTGATATCGTAGCAGGTGGCGTGACAGAGGAAGAACTTATGAATGCGAAGGAACAGCTTAAAGGTAGTTTTGTACTCGGTCTAGAGGGGACAGGTGCTCGTATGAATCGCAACGGTACAAGTGAGTTAGTACATCGTAAACATCGTTCAGTAGATGAAGTATTAGCGTCAATTGATGCTGTCTCAATGGAATCGATCGATCGCTTAATCGCTAAAATTTTGAAAGCTGAACCAGCTATTTCAATTATCGGTCCCGAAGATTAAAACAAGGTTGCCGTTAATAGGCAACCTTTTCTCGATTGTGTTGCTTTAAAAAACCTCTCTTGCTAAATATAACGTATGGCTTTGACGAAAAATAAAATTACTAATGAGTAAACTTATAAGTGTAGGAATTAACATAATGATCAAATTTTCGGCTATTTGAGATAAATAGTAATGAATAGGGAAATTAATTATAAAAATAAGGAAGATGGCTATTATCATTCTGAAATAACGCATCCGCTTTTCTAGATGATGGATATAAAACTGGATGGAGATGAGTAAGGAAGCACTGCTAATATAGGCGAAGTACATGGCAAAATGCTCCGGAAAATTATTATCAGCTGCTGTTTGTGAAAAATAAGTAGGTGCTATTACAACAAAAAGTAGCATCACGATGCAGTGACAATATAGAAAATCAGCTTGTAGCTGTGTTTTTCTTGTCAAAGGTAGACTATTCACAAACAATTCCCAATTTACTTTTTGATCGTCCTTATAGATTCCTTCCACAATGGAAGCAGAAAAAACTGCCGCAAATATTACTATTGCGGGATTATCTAAAAAAGGTATTTCCATATAACTTATGATTGTACAAATAAGAACTGCAAAGAGAATGGACCATTTTTGGATCATTATTCTTTGTAAAAGTAAAGCCTGCATTGACTCTTTCCCTCCTAGAATTCTTTGTGTTGATAAATTGCGGTTGAAATGAGAGAGGACAACCATAAAATTAAAAGTCCAGCAAAAGGAGCAAAAAACATAAACTGTTTTAAGTTGGATAAAATGACTGTCATATCTGGAAAATACTCTTTTAAAAGACCAAATAAGAAACCAGGTACGAAGCAAAGAACAATAAGAACCATTCTTCCCTTTATCGAACCGAATTTAATGTAGATCGGTAATAAAAGCGCAAGTATACAAAAGGCTAATGTCACAAGAAGATTAAATGTTGGAAAAAACGCTGCTGATGCCCAGTTATTCGTAAAACGATGAATAATAAAGACAATCGGTAGTGCGATTATAAGCCCAAAAAGCATAAGGAGGATACTAAGTATATATTTACTGAGTACTATGTCCCCTTTTGAAATGGGTAAAGTATTTGCATATTTATCCCAACTGCTTTGTTCATCATAGGTAAGAGCAGTTATAGTTTGAAAGGTCACGATAAATATAATTATTGTAAAGAGCATTAACCCTTGTTCCATAAAAATTGATATAAATAGGAAAAAAATTAGCACGAAAGCCTGTGTTTTTAGTTGACGTTGAATCGTCATTAAATCTTTTAAGATAAGACCTGCCATGTTTAAACACTACCTTTCACATAAAATAGCATGATATCTTCTATAGATGGCTTTTCAAGGGAGAATACCTCATTTACTTCATTTTTTAGTACTAAGACTTCTGTTCCAAAGGTTCCATTACGTTTTCTTATAATGGCATGTTCTGGTATTACACTTACTTCTTCATGATCTCCTTTAAATATGCCGTATTCATAGATAAGTACATCTTTACTTTCGCTAAATAAAATTTCCCCATTATGAATGAATGTAATGTAGTCAGCTATTTTTTCTAAATCACTTGTTATATGAGAAGAAAATAGGATGCTATGTGTTTCATCCTGCATAAACGTTAAAAACAAATCGAGAATTTCATCACGAATAATTGGATCTAGCCCACTCGTAGGTTCATCTAAAATTAATAGCTTTGGATGATGCGACATGGCTAATGCAATGGACAGCTTCATCCTCATTCCTCGAGATAATTCTTTTACCTTCTTCCTCACTGGAATTTTAAATTGTGCTAATCGTTCGAAATAATAGCCTGAATCCCATGTTTTAAATACTTTTTTCATAAATTTGTCGAGCTGCGTCGCATTGAGCGTTTCAGGGACATGTAAATCGTCAAAAACTACACCGATGTCGTTTTTTATCGATAATTCATGTTCGACAACATCCTTACCAAATAGCAAAATTTCGCCATGTTCTTTTTTGAGTAAGTTAAGTATGCATTTAATTGTAGTAGACTTCCCAGCACCGTTTTCTCCTACAAAACCCATGACAGTGCCTTGAGGTACTGAAAAACTTACATCATTAAGAGCAAACCCTTCAAAGCTTTTCTGTAAATCATAAACTTCAATAGCATTCATTTAGTTGTCCTCCTCCAAAATTAATGAAAGTAACTCCTGTAATTCCTCTTTTGTCAGCCCTGCAGTTTTGGCCGTTTTCACTGCCAGTTGCATATGCTTTTCAACTTGACGTAATAATTCCTCGCGCAGAAAATCCTGATTTCGTTCTGTAACAAAACTTCCTTTACCAGCTACTGTTTCAATAAATCCATCTCGCTCTAAATCAGCATAAGCTCGCTTCGTTGTCATAACGCTAATTTTTAAATCCTTTGCAAGTGCACGAATAGATGGTAGTGCGTCACCTGCTTGTAATTTATTGGCTAGTATCGCTTCCTTAAGCTGTACGGTTATTTGCTCATAGATAGGTTTATCACTAGCGTTGCTTAAATGAATATGCACAAATTTCTCACCTCACCAAACTGTATATACACACTATACACAGTTTGGTGAATAAATGCAATATTTTCATACTTTGGGTAAGGGTCACGAATTGCAAAAACTCGGCATATATTGGGGTAACGGTTCAAGGAGGGAGATGAGGCATGCTACTATCAGAGATGGTGGATAAAGAGTTAATTCAAATTGAGGGTGGCGTACATTTTGGTATATTGGCACATACAGAATGTCTATTAGATGTGCAAACAGGAAAAATTCATGGTTTTGAGATTGTTAAAGATAAATTGCCATTCCAAAAAAAGAAAGTAAAAGTTAGTGAAATGATACCTTGGCATGAAATTATACTAATTGGAGAAGATCGAATTTTATTTAACAAAACAACGACGGTACAGTCAGAATTTTTACAGTGAGGTGAGCTTTTGGAAAATGAAAAATGGCTTGTTATCGGTGAGGATCTAAGGTTAAAGGAATTAGCTACTATGCTAAGAAGCCCATCGAGAACGGTATTTTATAAAAGAACATCAGTTTGGAATGAAGAGTTAAATAAGCTTGTATTAGAATTCCAACCAAATAGAATTATTCTTCCCATCCTTCCACTAAAAATTGAAGTGGAACAGCTTTATGGGATATCCCAAGTTAAGTTTTATACAGGGCGTTTGACTATGCATTGGAAGCAATTGCTTGAGAAAAATGAAACAAATTGTTATTTACAACAAGAATCTTTTATTTGGCAAAACGCAAGATTAACAGCCGAAGGGTTTATCGCCACGTTTTACGGACTCGAGCAAAAATGCATTTACGGACAAAACTTTACGATCGCAGGTTTTGGACGCACAGCTAAAATGCTTGCCTCTTTACTCGTTAAGATGGGCGCTAATGTCCATATAGTTGCGCGTTCAGTTGTACAAGTGAGTGAAGCAAAGGCATATGGTTATAAAGCTACGAATTTAGACGACCGCAAATGGTCAGTTAATGATGGGATTTTTATCAATACGATTCCAGCTAAATGGATTACAGAATCATTCCTAGATCATGTCCCAGCTGTCCTATATGATTTGGCTTCAGAGCCTGGTTGTTTAGATATAGACACTGAGCAATTACAAACGTACGTACTATTGCCATCATTACCTGGGAAATACTTTGCACATGATGCAGCTACAATATTGTGCAAGGCAATAGAGGAGGAAGAAAATTGCTAACGGGTAAACGAATTGGTTTAGGTATTACAGCCTCTCACTGTACGTATGAGGATGTAGTACCTAAAATTCAAAACTTTATAGATGCAGGAGCAACAGTTATTCCAATAATTACGCATTCTGTGTTACATGCGGCTACGCGTTTTGGTACCGGAGAGGAGTGGATTGCAAAAATAGAGGAATTGACTGGAGAAAAGGTAATAACCTCTATTAAAGAGGCAGAACCATTCGGACCATCCAATCCATTGGATGCGATGGTCATAGCGCCGATGACTGGCAATAGTATTAGTAAATTTGCTAATGCAGCAACAGATAGTCCAGTATTGATGGCTGCTAAGGCAACATTGCGTAACGGTTCGCCTGTTGTTCTAGGCATCTCAACAAATGATGCGCTTGGCTTAAATGGTATGAATATTATGAGGCTGCTAAATGCTAAAAACATTTACTTTATTCCATTCGGGCAGGACTCCCCGCATTCCAAGCCAAATTCCTTGATTGCTGATTTTGATCAAATGGTCGCAACTGTACATGAAGCGATTACGGAGAAAAAACAATTACAACCACTGTTTATACAATATTTCAAATAATTCACGAATTACACACAATTTTCAGTATTTTTGTGATACAATAGCACACATTATGGAACATGTATTCAAGGAGAGATGACAGATGACAAAGCAGTTAGTAGTTGCGGTTGTTGGAGCAACAGGGGCAGTAGGCACAAAAATGATGGAACAGCTAATTAAACGGAACTTTCCAATCGGAGATATAAAATTTTTAGCTTCTGCACGTTCAGCAGGGAAACCAATCGAATTTAATGGTAAAACATATACAATTGAAGAAGCGACACCTGAAGCTTTTGAAGGCGTCAATGTCGCTTTATTCTCAGCTGGTGGTTCTGTTTCAGCGGTACTGGCGCCGGAAGCGGCAAAACGTGGTGCCGTAGTAATCGATAATACGAGCCATTTCCGCATGGATCCAGAGGTACCACTAGTTGTGCCTGAAGTAAATCGTGGCGATCTTGCTAAGCATAAAGGGATTATTGCGAATCCAAACTGCTCTACAATTCAAATGATGGCTGCACTTGAACCTATTCGTAATGCATTTGGCTTAACTAAAATTATTGTATCAACATACCAAGCCGTTTCAGGTGCAGGTATTTCTGCTATTCAAGAATTAAAGGCACAAAGTGAAAATTGGGATGCAGGTAAGGATGTAGAAGCAAATATTTTACCTTCTGGTAGCGACAAACGTCATTATCCAATTGCTCGTAATGTCATTCCACAAATTGATAAATTTACAGACAATGGCTTTACATACGAAGAAATGAAAATGATTAATGAAACGAAAAAAATCATGCATGCACCAGAACTAAAAGTAGCAGCAACTTGTGTTCGCGTGCCAGTCGTTTCAGGACACTCTGAATCTGTTTATATTGAAGTAGAAAAAGAAGCAACGGTACAGGAGGTTTTTGAAGTATTACGCAGTGCACCAGGAGTAGTATTACAAGATGATATCGCAACACAAACTTACCCAATGCCTATCTATGCAGAAGGGGAAGATGCTACTTATGTAGGACGTATCCGTCAAGATTTAGACAATAAAAAAGGATTCCACCTATGGATCGTTTCTGACAATCTTTTAAAAGGCGCTGCATTAAACTCTATTCAAATTGCAGAAGCAATGCTGGAGGATAATTTACTATAAGAGGGGTGTAAGGATGAATTTAGGTCGAATTGGAACGGCGATGATTACGCCGTTCAAAGAAGATGGCACGATTAATTATCCAGAACTAGAACGTATTATTAATTATTTGATTGATAATGGTACAGATTGTATTGTCGCATGTGGCACAACCTCTGAAAATCCAACTATGTCCACAGAAGAAAAAATTGAAGTTGTACGCTTTACAGTAGAAAAAGTAGCAGGCCGTGTACCTGTAATTGCAGGTACAGGGGATAACGAGACTGCTTACTCTATTGCAATGACGCACAAGGCTGAAGAAAATGGTGCAGATGGTATCATGCTTGTAGCACCGTATTATAATAAGCCAAATCAACGCGGTATTTTTGCCCATTTTGAAACAATTGCAAAAGAAACAAGTTTACCTGTCATGCTTTATAATGTGCCAGGACGTACAGGCGTCAATATTGCCTATGAAACTTCCGTTGCTTTAAGTAAAATTCCTAATATTTCCTGGATTAAAGAAGCGAGTGGCAATTTAGATCAAATGGGCGATATTATTGAGAATGTTGATTCAGATGATGATTTCTTCGTTTATAGTGGGGATGATGGTTTAACACTTCCGCTACTAGCAATAGGCGGAGCGGGAATTATTTCTGTTGCTGCTCATGTTGTTGGAAATGATATGCAATTAATGATTAAAGCGTTTGAAGAAGGAAATCACGAGCTAGCAGCCAAAATTCACCGAGCATTACTACCACTTGTACGTGCGTTGTTCGCACAGCCAAACCCATCGCCTATAAAATACGCGATGACAAAATTAGGCTTTGATACACTTAATGTTCGTCTGCCAATGATGGAAATGACAGATGAAGAAAAAGCAAACTTTGACCGCATTTGGGATACGTATCAAGAAAAAGCGAAAAGCTTTAGAAAAATAAGTACCTTTAGTTAAATCCTCAGACCGTAAACAAACGTGAGATTTTTTAGTTTGTTTGCGGTCTTTTTTCTTTTTGTTAAAAATATAAAGATCATTGCTCGAAGGGATGCCCCCCTCATGGTAGATAGTATCCGCTCAAGCTCTGGAACAACCTTACAGAGAAAAGGCTTACAATCCGCGATATACCCATTGCCAAAAGCTTACGTCGCTAAATAAAAGGCAAAAATTAAACCTTTCACAATGCTACATACTTATCAAGCTTTCCATCTATTAGTAATAAAATTAGCAAAAAATTTCTGTTTCCTTCATGAAAGTTGAATTTTTAATTTGTGCAAAAGCTTTGCAAACCGTATAATAAATCTTAAGTGGTTGCTGTTCGGGATATTTTTTAGGAGGAAATAAATTGACAAAAAAGAAAAATGAATTAATTCGCATCATCCCACTTGGTGGCGTCGGCGAAATTGGGAAAGCAATGTACGTAGTAGAAATTGACGAAGAGCTATTTGTAGTGGATAGCGGCTTAATGTTCCCTGAAGACGAAATGCTGGGCATTGATATCGTGATTCCGGATATTACGTATTTAGAAGAAAATAAAGATCGTGTGAAAGGGATTTTCCTAACACATGGTCATGAAGATGCAATTGGCTCGATTGCCTATGTATTACAAAAAGTGAAAGCGCCAGTGTACGGATCAAAATTAACAATTGCACTTGCCAAGGAACATTTAAAGGAGTTGCCTGCACCACATCAGGTGAAATTCTTTGAGGTGACGAACCGTAGTCGTATGAATTTTAACTCAACGTATGTGACATTCTTCCATACAACACATAGTATTCCCGATTCGTTAGGGGTAGTGTTCCATACATCTGAAGGAGCAATTGTTCATACAGGGGAGTTTAAATTCGATCAATCAGCGACAGGTAAATTTAAGCCTGATTTAGCAAAAATGGCTCAGTTAGGAGAAGAAGGCGTATTTATTCTATTATCTGAGTCGAGTGAAGCTGAGCGACCAGGTTATACGACATCTGAGATTGTCATTGAAGAGCAATTATCAAAAACATTCCATTCAGCACCAGGTCGTATTTTAGTTGCTGTTTATGCATCGAATTTTATTCGTATTCAACAAGTAATTACACAAGCTCAAAAGTCTTTCCGTAAAGTAGTCATCGTAGGAAAACCTTTAGAGAAAGCTGTAGATTTAGGTGTACAGCTAGGTTACTTAACGGCTGAGGAAGATACAATCATCCCTATTTCTGAAATGCAAAAGTATCAAGATGATGAGATTATTATTATTGCTACAGGTAATAAAGGGGAGCCACTTGATGCATTAGAGAAAATCGTCCGTAAACATCACCGAGACATTAAAATAAAGCAAGATGATACCGTATTAATTACTTTTACACCATCACCTAGTATGGAAGTACAGATGGCTAATACGATGAACTCTATTGCAAAAGCAGGCGCTGAAATTTTAACATCTAGCAAAAATGTACATGTGTCGGGTCACGGTAGCCAAGAGGATTTAAAATTAATGCTAAACTTAATGCAACCGAAGTACTTTATCCCTGTGCAAGGTGAGTACCGTATGCTTATTGCTCACTCTAAGCTTGCTCAACAACTAGGTATGCAAAAATCACAAATTTTTATCGCCGATAAAGGGGATATTGTAGAATATAAAAATGGTAAAATGCGGATGAGTGGCCGTGTACAAGCTGGTAATGTATTAATAGACGGTATTGGTGTTGGAGATGTAGGCAACATCGTACTTCGCGATCGTAAGTTATTATCGCAGGATGGTATTTTCATTGTTGTTGTAACGTTAAACCGTGCTCAAAAGAAAATTGCATCTGGTCCAGAAATTTTATCGCGTGGTTTCGTATATGTACGCGAATCAGAAGAATTGATGGTAGAAGCTTCTGAGATTGCGAAAACTGTTATTGAAAAATACGTTGGTAAAGATACATTTGAATGGACAAACATTAAACAAGAAATTCGAGATACACTGAATACGTATTTATTCCAAAAAACGAAGCGCCGCCCAATGATTATCCCAATCATTATGGAATATTAACTTCTTTCAGCAAATCACTTTTGTACCGAAAGCGTAGCGGCAGGTACAGAAGTCTCCCCCTCTATAGGTGGTGAGATGAATGCGAATGTAAGCTATTTTTCAGCGGGTGTCCAAACGGCGCTGAAATAAAGGAACTCAGTCTAAGAACGCCACATCCTGTGGCAACGACTGAGTGACCAACGTCATGTTGGCCTAAAGCCTCCGGCGGATGTCATGGAATCGGAAAGGAGTTCGCATAGGATGTTAGCCTAAAATCATCGCATCCATGCGATAACGGCTAACTGACCTACATCACGTAGGCCTAAGCACAAAGCCGATTCCAGACGCAATTATGCCAAGGCACAATTGATAAGTGAAAGATCATCGTTGAATGAAAAAGGATTTTCTAACCGAATGTAAACGGTGGAAAATCCTTTTTTTGGCTCGAACCTAATGGTGAGAATATATTTGTTAAAACGTATGTCATTTATTTTCATTGAGTAGAAGACTCCCACCTCTGAACCTACGTTGGTAAAAATGCCATGTCCTGTGGCATTACCGAAATGACCAACATCGTGTCGGTCCTCGTACAGGCCTGCGCACAATGCAAAATTGTTTATTTGTAGCGAAAGCGAAGCGACAGCCACAATTACGCCGAGGCAAAATTGATCAGAAAGTAGATTTCCGTTCCGGCTGACGCCTCCAGGAAAGCCCAGCCGGAACGAAGATTAACGACACGTTATGGTGCTGAGTCTATTTTTTGAAATAAACAAGTTCTACATGATATTATTCGCTACATATATAGAATGGATTACAAAAGAAGGTGAAATAGATGGCCACTAGAAAAAAAAGAAAAGTCACGAAAAGTAAAACGTCTACAGAAAAAAAAGAAATGCATCCACTTATGTATGAAATTTTAGGACTTATCTTCATTGCATTAGCGGTAATTATGATGTTTGAATATGGCATGATTGGACGTGTTCTCCAAACAATAGCAATGTTTCTTTTAGGAAATTTACATTTTGCTGTGCCATTTATGTTGATATTTGTTGCGTTATTACTAATGATTGGGCGGAAAAAAGTGAGCATTTATGATCGTCTCATATTAGGGATGCTCCTCATTGTTATGAGTTTAACAATTTTTAGTCACGGTATTCTTTTTGAACAATTATCAAAATCTGGTGGATTATTATCCGACTCTGTGTTGCGAGAATCTTGGCGAATATTAATTAATTCAGAGGGTATTATCCATCGAAGTAATGCACTTGGCGGAGGTATGATTGGTGCACTGTTATTCAGCGCTTTACATGTATTATTTGAGGCAACAGGTGCGAAGGTCGTTGCATGGGTTATTTTCTTTATCGGCTTAATTTTAGTGACAGGAAAGGCGCTTGTTCCATATTTAGCAGAAAAAATGCCTGACCTTTTTGGGAAATGGCAAAAGAAACATCGTGAAAAGAAAAAAAATATGCCAAAGAAATCTAAAAATCGCCGTTCAAAAGTAGAAAGCAAGGATGAAATCGCAGCTGTTGAACAGGAGCTAGAGGTACAAGAGGAAGAAGAAGATTCTTATGAACCAATCATCTCTGCCTTTACTCAAAATGTATCTCATGAACGGGAAGAATATGCAACAGCTGAAAATGAAGATATTGAACATGGAGATATGGTTGATGATGTCCATATCGAAGGGGCAGATGCTGTAGAAAATGCAGATTATCAACTACCGTCTTATAATCTATTACAATTACCGCCACAGCATGATCAAAGTGGCGAATATTCTGTTATTCAGGCCAATGCGAAAAAGCTTGAGCAAACGTTGCAAAGCTTTGGTGTAAAAGCAAAAGTAACGCAGGTTCATTTAGGCCCAGCTGTCACGAAGTACGAAATATTACCGGATATAGGTGTGAAAGTAAGTAAAATTGTAAACTTACAGGATGATCTTGCCTTAGCACTTGCTGCAAAGGATATTCGTATGGAAGCACCTATTCCAGGGAAGTCTGCAATCGGCATTGAAGTACCAAATAGTGAGGTAGCAATTGTTACATTGCGGGAAGTGTTAGAGTCTAAAGATGGTGCAAAGCCAGAAGCTTTATTACAAGTCGCATTAGGTCGTGATATTACTGGACAAGCAGTACTCGCCGAGCTCAATAAAATGCCACATTTACTTGTTGCAGGTTCGACGGGAAGTGGGAAAAGTGTGTGTATAAATGGTATTGTCGTATCAATCCTAATGCGGACAAAACCACATGAAGTAAAGCTCATGATGATAGACCCGAAAATGGTGGAGTTAAATGTTTATAATGGAATTCCTCATCTACTGGCACCAGTTGTTACGGATGCTCGTAAAGCGTCTCAGGCGCTAAAGAAAGTTGTGGCTGAAATGGAGCGCCGCTATGATCTATTTTCGCATACAGGTACTCGTAATATCGAAGGCTACAATGGTCATGTACAAAAAGTTAATGAGCAAACGGATGAAAAACATCCGAAATTACCTTATATTGTGGTAATTGTGGACGAGTTAGCAGACTTAATGATGGTTGCCTCAAGTGATGTAGAAGATTCTATTACACGTTTAGCACAAATGGCACGTGCAGCAGGGATTCATTTAATAATTGCAACCCAACGACCAAGTGTTGATGTATTGACAGGTGTTATTAAAGCAAATATTCCTTCGCGTATTGCCTTTGCAGTTTCATCAGCAATCGATTCTAGAACGATTTTAGATATGGGTGGAGCGGAACGTTTACTCGGACGAGGCGATATGCTGTTTTTACCTGCCGGTGCATCTAAACCGAAACGTGTGCAAGGTGCCTTTTTATCAGATCAAGAAGTTGAGTCAGTTGTTACCTTTGTTATAGAACAGCAAAAAGCACAGTATCAGGAGGAAATGATTCCGACCGAAGAAGAGACAATTTTAGAGGAAACCGACGACTTATTTGATGAGGCTGTACAGTTAGTTGTGAGTATGCAGACGGCCTCTGTTTCGATGTTGCAACGCCGCTTCCGTATCGGCTATTCGAGAGCTGCTCGTATTGTCGATCAAATGGAACAACGCGGTATTGTCGGGCCTTCAGAGGGTAGTAAACCTCGACAAGTGCTCATTAATCAATACGATAATTAGTGCAAAACAACGACAAAAAAATGAATAATGTTGAATATATTAAGTAGGCCCAAATTCATTTCAAAATTCGGAAGCAATTACGCTAAGGTGTAATTGCTTTCAGTCTATAAAAATGTTATATTTATGAACGATTAGTAGGAATGTTGTACATCAGATGTCTGATCTCTGATATTGGTGGTGATATATGTGACTATTAAAGCAGATCATCGTCATCTCTATCTTCAAGTAATTGATCGTTTAAAGTCTGACATTGAAACAGGCATTTTTAAAGAAAATGAAAAACTGCCTTCAGAGTTTGAATTATCGAAATCACTAGGAGTCAGTCGAGCAACTCTTAGAGAAGCGCTACGACTGTTGGAAGAGGAAAATGTTATTGTGCGTCGACATGGGGTGGGTACATTTGTAAACCCTAAGCCTTTGTTTACATCAGGTATCGAGCATTTATCGAGCATTTCTTCTATGATCGAGGCAGCAGGTATGGAACCCGGTTCCCGCTTTTTAAAGGCGACGGAAAGTATACCTTCTGAGGAAGATTTAAAACGCTTCCAATGTGATGGCGAAGATAAAATACTCACAATTGAACGTGTCAGAACAGCGGACGGCGAGCCGGTAGTATACTGCATAGACAGATTACCAGCAAGTTTCCTGCCAACTGACTTTGTTGAAAAAAAAGAAGTTTCACTTTTCTCTGCACTTGAACAATCTGGTAAAATTCATGTTGCCTATGCCGTTACATATATTGATCCAATCGGGTATCATGAGCAAGCTTCACCGATTTTAAATTGCGGGCGTGAAACAGCTCTTTTAGTATTAAAGCAGTTGCATTACGATGATCATGATCAAGTAGTGCTGTATTCAAAAAATTATTTCCGAGCTGATAAATTCAGCTTCCATGTAGTTCGTAAACGGGTGTAGAACATTTCTAAATATTTTCCTGCTAATTACAATACCTTTGGGGGGTTAACAGAATGAAGAAACGTAAATTTGGCTTAGTATTATCATCAGTTTTAGCTGCAAGTGCAATTTTAGGTGCATGTGGTACGAAAGACGAAGAAAAACCTGCAAAAGACAATGGAAATGCATCATCAGGCGAAAGCAACAAAGAAGAAGCATTCTCAGTAGCAATGGTTACTGACACTGGTGGTGTTGATGATAAATCATTCAACCAATCTGCTTGGGAAGGCGTTGAAGCTTTCGGTAAAGAAAATGGCCTAAAAAAAGGTGATGGCATCGACTACTTACAATCAAAAACAGACGCAGACTATGAAACAAATTTAAATCTATTATTACGTCGTGATTTTAACTTAATCTATGGTATTGGCTATTTGTTAAAAGACGCTGTCGAAGCTGTAGCAACTGAAAACCCAGATAACCATTTTGTAATAGTTGATGAAGAAGTAAAAGCTGATAATGTTACATCAGTAAAATTCAAGGAACAAGAGGGTGCATTCCTAGCTGGTGTTGCAGCTGCAAAAATGTCGAAAACAGGTAAAATAGGATTCGTAGGTGGTATGGATATTCCTGTTATCAACCGTTTCCACGCTGGTTTCGTTGCAGGTGCTAAAGCTGTTAACAAAGATATTGAAATTCAAGAAAAATATACTGGTGCTTTTGATAAAGCGGATCTTGGTAAAATTACTGCAAACAGCATGTACACTTCAGGTGTAGATATTATTTTCCATGCTGCTGGTGCAACTGGTAAAGGTGTTTTCTCTGAGGCAAAGGAACGTAAGAAAAAAGACCCTAATGCTAATGTATGGGTAATTGGTGTAGACGCTGACCAATATGAAGAAGGTAAAATAGATGATAAAACAAATGTTACTTTAACTTCTATGTTAAAAGGTGTTAATGCTGCAGTAGTAGATATTTCAAATAAAGCGAAAAACGGTGAATTCCCAGGTGGAAAAACACTTATTTATGGTTTAGCTGAAGACGGCGTGAAACTTGCCGATTCTCGTGGTGCTATCCCAGCAGACGTACAAACTGTCATTGATGAATATAAGGAAAAAATTGTTAAAGGTGAAATTAAAGTTCCAGAAAAAGTGAAAAAATAATTCATCTTTTGATCATCATAAGGGACTTTAACAAGGCCCTTATGATGATTTTTCAATCTATCGTTATATTTTGACTATTTGCAATACTCTATCGGATTCTATTTGTTTACCATAGAGGTAGTAATTTTTCTATGAGTTTATCGAAAGAATAGTAATGATGGTAACAAGTTAATAGAAGAAAGGTTTCTAACGATGACCTTTCCTGTATTAATTTATCTTCATTCAGAAGAATATCTACCTCTATTAGTGGGACAAGGTATGTGTGAATTTTTTGTTAATAGGGTACATAATGCAACTGAACGAAGATGGAACCGCTGGCTGAGGTCATTGCTGTCGATGTGAAAAAACGTTGAACTAACAGTGACTATAGCTAGTATTAAGTTTGTCTCAAACAAATAACGGTTTCAAAAACAGGACGTATTGTTTATCTGTGCGAAAGCGGAGTTTTAACGAAGCGTAACAAATGTTTACTGTGGCGAAAGCAATGCAACAGCCACAATTACGCAAAGGCGAAATTGATAAAAGTGCCTATTAAGGGAGTGACAAAATTGGATTACGTGATAGAAATGCTAGGAATCCGAAAAGAGTTCGGTAATTTCGTGGCGAATAATAACATCACCCTCCAACTGAAAAAAGGCGAAATCCATGCATTACTAGGTGAAAATGGTGCAGGTAAATCGACTTTAATGAACGTCCTTTTTGGTTTGTATCAACCAGAGGGTGGCGAAATTCGAGTTCGAGGGAAGGCTGTTAAAATTACAAACCCGAATGTGGCCAATGATCTAGGGATTGGTATGGTGCATCAGCACTTTATGTTGGTGGAAAATTTTACAGTAACAGAGAATATTATTTTAGGCACTGAACCTACAAAAATGGGTGTTATTAATATTAAAGATGCGGCAAAGAAAGTACAGGCACTTTCTGAAAAATATGGTTTAGATGTTGATCCATATGCCAAAATCGAGGACATTACTGTAGGGATGCAACAGCGTGTTGAAATTTTAAAAACACTATACCGTGGTGCAGAAATTTTAATTTTTGACGAACCTACGGCATCCTTAACACCACAGGAGATTACAGAGCTTATTCAAATAATGCGTCGGTTAATTGAAGAGGGCAAATCCATTATTTTAATTACCCATAAGCTAAAAGAAATTATGGACGTCTCTGACCGTGTGACGATTATCCGAAAAGGGGAAGGAATTGGAACAGTTATAACTGCTGAAACAAATCCAAACCAATTAGCTGAAATGATGGTTGGACGTCAAGTCGAATTTAAAACAGAAAAAACAGAAGCAAAACCAACTGATGAAGTACTTTCAATCGACAATTTGGTTGTTACAGACTACCGTAATATCGATAAAGTAAAAGGCTTAAACTTAAAAGTACGTAAAGGTGAAATTGTTGGTATTGCAGGTATCGATGGTAACGGACAATCTGAGTTAATCGAAGCCATCACTGGTCTACGTAAAATTAAGAGTGGTACTGTTAAATTAAATGGCAAAGATATTACAAATATGAAACCTCGAAAAATTACAGAGGAAGGTGTTGGGCATATCCCTCAAGACCGCCATAAGCATGGTCTAGTATTAGATTTCCCAATAGGTCATAATATTGCACTACAAACATATTATCAGTCTCCAATCGCTAAGGGCTTTGTTATGGACTACAAGAAGGTGTCTGAAAAAGCACGTCAAATCATTGAAGAATATGATGTGCGTACTGGTAATGGTGAAATGACGCCAGCACGTGCCCTTTCAGGTGGTAACCAGCAAAAAGCGATTATCGGTCGTGAAATTGATCGTAATCCAGACTTATTGATTGCTGCTTTACCAACACGTGGTCTTGACGTAGGGGCAATTGAATTTATTCACGCTCGCCTGATTGAGCAACGTGACAAAGGAAAAGCCGTACTGTTAATTTCATTTGAATTAGATGAGGTCATGAATGTTTCGGATCGTATTGCTGTTATTTATGACGGTCAAATTGTGGATGAATTAAATCCAAAAGAAACAACAGAACAAGAGCTTGGTCTATTAATGGCAGGACAAAGTAATAAAAATAACATGAATGATGCGAAGGAGGGGAACGACTAATGTCAAATCGTGTCATTAATATTCTCGTTCCTATCATCTCTATCATTATCGGTTTAATTGTTGGGGCTATCGTGATGGTAGTTAGCGGCTATGACCCAGTACTAGGTTATAGCGCCCTTTGGACAGGTATTTTTGGAGATTCATATTCTATTGGGAACACAATCCGTCAAATAACACCGTACATATTGGCGGGTCTAGCGGTAGCATTTGCCTTCCGCACAGGTTTATTTAACATTGGTGTAGAAGGTCAGTTAATTTTAGGTTGGCTAGCAGCAGCTTGGGTCGGCTATGCGTTTGATCTACCTAAAATCATTCACTTACCATTAGCTTTACTGGCTGCAGCAGCTGCAGGTGCATTTTGGGCCTTTATTGCAGGTTTCTTAAAAGCGAAATTTAAAGTTCACGAAGTTATAGCGACAATTATGTTAAACTACACTGCCCTTTATATTGCGAATGCAGTGATTAAAAAATTGTCTGACGGGAGCTTTAAAACAGAACGTGTTCATGAATCGGCTTCTTTACGTTCTCCGTTTTTAAGAGAGCTTACAGACAATTCAAGTCTTCACTATGGGATCATTATTGCACTGTTAATGGTAGTAGTAATGTGGTTCATTTTAGAAAAAACAACACGCGGGTATGAGCTTAAAGCGGTCGGCTTTAATAAGAATGCAGCAGACTATGCTGGTATGAATGTTAACAAAAACATTATTTTAGCTATGACGATTTCTGGTATGTTCGCAGGTCTTGGTGGTGCTATGGAGGCACTAGGTACTTTCGGAAACGCCTCTATTAAACCAGGCTTTACTGGTATAGGTTTCGATGGGATCGCTGTGGCCTTACTTGGTGCTAACACGCCACTAGGGGTTGTATTTGGAGCCTCATTATTCGGCTCACTTAAATACGGAGCGCTAAATATGCCGAATGCGGCTGGTATTCCAGAGGAAATCGTGTCTATTATTATCGCGTTAATTATTTTCTTCGTGGCATCAGGCTATATTATTCGAGTAGCATTACAAAAGTTGAGCAAGAAAAAGGAGGGACAATAACATGGGCTTTTTAGAAATGTTATATTTCATCATCCCTTCTGCAATTCTTTATGCAACACCGTTAATTTTTACGGCAATCGGTGGTGTATTCTCTGAACGTTCAGGTGTAGTAAACATCGGACTAGAAGGTTTAATGATTGTCGGCGCATTCGTTGGTATTTATGTCAACTTAGAATATGCTTCAACATTCGGTGCTGCAACAATTTGGGTGGCAATGCTGGCAGCTGTTATTATTGGGGGAATCTTCTCACTTCTCCATGCTGTTGCTTCGATTTCCTTCCGTGCCGATCAAACGGTATCGGGGGTTGCTATAAACTTATTAGGTATAGCAGTATCCGTATTCTTGGTGAAAATGATTTATGATAAAGGTCAAACGGATACGATTACCCAAACAATAGACCGTTTTGCTATTCCTTTTTTACAGGATATCCCGTTCTTTGGTCCGTTATTATTCCAAAATGTCTATAGTACATCAATTTTAGCTTTTGCAGTAGCTATTGGGGCATGGTTTATCATTTATAAAACACCATTTGGCTTACGTTTACGCGCTGTCGGTGAACATCCAATGGCTGCAGATACGATGGGTGTAAAAGTGAATAGAATGCGTTATATTGCTGTTGTCATCTCTGGGGCATTAGGTGGTCTTGGTGGTGCAGTGTACGCGCAATCAATTACAGGCGATTTCTCACATGCAACAATTGCTGGTCAAGGCTTTATGGCCATTGCTGCAATGATTTTTGGGAAATGGCATCCGATCGGTGCATTAGGTGCAGCTTTATTCTTTGGAGTAGCACAAACGTTAAGTGTTGCAGGTAGCGGAATTCCTTATATTCAAGACATTCCTGCTGTTTACTTGCAAATTTTACCGTATGTATTAACAATCCTTGCATTAGCAGGATTTATCGGTAAAGCAAATGCACCAAAAGCTAGTGGTCAACCTTATATTAAAGGGAAACGCTAATAACAAACGATTAAAGACTGGGCGAAAATGCTCAGTCTTTTTCCTTGTACATATTTCAAGTGTTTGGGAAAATAATGGTTGGTGGTTGATCTTTATTTGCTTGCATGTACAGGTTCCTCAACAACCAAATGTAATTTCACACATTTCATATACATACTTTGGATTCTTTTTGCAATTATAGACAATAGACATGTATAGTATGTGTAGTACTTTGTTATATTAAGAAAGATAAGGAGGGTTCTATATATGTTTAAAACAATACCTTTTGCAAAAGGTGTCAATTTGCATATCCGACAAACGACCCAATTTAAAACCGTAAATTTTTCAATTAAATGGAGAAAAGCATTAACGGCGACAAATGCGTCTGAACGTACAGTATTAACAAATGTTTTGCAACACAGTAATGCGAAATATCAGACAACAGCTGCATTCCGAAGTTTCCTGGATGACTTGTATGGCACAGTGTTATATTTCGACACATCTAAACGTGGTAATGAACATACAGTATTGATGAATGTAGAAGCTGTTAATGATCATTATTTGGCAAATACTAGTGTTTTAAACGAGGTACTCGATTTATTGCATACAGCAATATTTGAACCGAATTTAGAAAATGGTGTATTTAAGGAATCGATTGTGGAACGTGAAAAGAAAACAGTCATTCAGCGTATTGAGTCCATTTTTGACGATAAATCTCGTTATGCGCAGCAACGCATTCAACAAATTTTACGTCCAAATGAACCGGCCTCTATTTCTGCGAATGGAACTATCGAGGACATTCAAAAAATTACCCCTACATCATTGTTTGAAGCATATCAATCCATGCTTGCTAACGATAAAATAGACATTTATGTCGCGGGTGATATTAATGAAGAAGAAATCGTAGCGAAGCTAAAAGAAGCGCTACCATTTAATGATCGTACACCTGAAGAAATTCCTGCTGTACTTCCACAACAGCATCCACAAAATGATTATGTACGTGAACAACAAGAAATGAAGCAAGGCAAGCTGCATATTGGCTTTAGTACACCAGTACGATTTGGTGACGCTGATTTTGCCAAAATGCAAATCTTTAACGGCGTATTTGGTGGCTACCCTCACGCCAAATTATTTATGAATGTTCGTGAAAAGGAAAGTTTAGCCTACTATGCGTCTAGCTCATATGCATCACATTATGGCTTAGTCTTTGTTGTATCTGGGATTGAACCAAAGAATGAGGAAAAAGCGTTATCACTAATTAAGGAACAACTTGCTGTTATGCAAGCGGGCGATATTACAGATTTAGAAATAGAGCAAACAAAGGCAATGCTAACGAATCAGCTAAAAGAAGCATTGGATTCTGCTCGAGGGCAAATAGAAATTTTCGACCAATATAAAGATTTACCCGAAGAGTTCTCTGTTGAGACTTGGGCAAATAAATGGCAAGCTGTGACAAAGCAAGATATTGTTGAAATGGCGAAGCAAGTACAGCTAGAAGCGGTCTATTTCTTAAGTGGGAAGGAGCAAGCCGCACAATGAAAACAATTGAATTCAAACAATTAGATGAAACATTGTATTATGAAAAACTAGAAAATGGCTTAGATGTCTATATATTACCGAAAAAAGGCTTTTCTAAAACTTTTGTAACGTTCACCACAAAATATGGTTCTGTTGACCGTACTTTTGTGCCAATTGGTGGAACTGAAAGCATTACAGTACCAGATGGCATTGCCCATTTCTTAGAGCATAAAATGTTTGAAAAAGAAGATGGAGATGTCTTCCAAAAGTTTAGTGAATTCGGCGCTTCAGCCAATGCGTTTACATCATTTACACGTACTGCGTATTTATTTTCTTCAACTAACAATATTTATAACAGCACAGAAACATTATTAAATTTTGTTCAAGAGCCTTACTTTACAGAAGCAACTGTTAATAAGGAAAAGGGCATAATTGGCCAGGAAATTACGATGTACGACGATCAGCCGGATTGGCGCTTATATTTTGGCACAATCGAAAATATGTATCATAATCATCCAGTGAAAATTGATATCGCTGGTACAATTGAGTCAATTGATGGAATTACTGCCGACCATTTATATACGTGCTATAATACATTTTATCACCCGTCCAATATGTTATTGTTTGTCATTGGTGCAGTAGATCCTAATGAAATGATGACGTTTATTCGTGACAATCAAGACAAAAAAGAATTCCCTGAACCAACACCAATTCAACGCTTTTTCGATCAAGAGCCGACAGAAGTTGCTATTAAAGAACGTGAGTTGCGTATGGATGTACAAAAACCTAAAGTCTATATCGGCTTAAAAGCAAAAGAAACAAATCTTTCTGGGCGTGACATGTTAAAGCATGAGCTGTCTGTTCAAATTGCACTTGAACTTATTTTTGGACGTACATCTAAATTTTATGAGAGCGTTTATGATAACGGATTAATAGATGAAACATATGCATTTGATTTCACGTTAGAAAAAGGCTTTGGGTTTGCAATGATTGGCTCAGATTCTACAGACCCTGCTGCATTAGAGAAAGCTATTAAGGAAGAATTAGCAAAGTATGATGGGGATGCCCATTTTGAAAGTACCGATTTAGAACGAGTAAAACGTAAAAAAATAGGTTTCTTCCTACGTGCACTAAACTCTATTGAATTTATCGCCAACCAATTTACACGTTATTCGTTTAATGATATGAATTTGTTCGACGTTGTGCCTGTACTAGAAGAACTAACGATTGAAGATTTGAAAAAAGCGTTTTCTTCAGTTCAAGGTGAATCTCAACAAACTGTCTTTAAAATTTTACCTACTGAGAAGGGCGTACAGTGAAAAAGTTTGCGCTCGTTTTAGGTGCATCTGGTGAGATTGGCCGTGCTATTTGTCGAAGTCTGGCAGAAGACGGTTGGTCCATCTACATACACTTTTCAAACAATGAAAAAGCAGCACAGGCTCTATACTGCTCCCTTTCAGAAAGTTTCCCTGCACAGGAGTTTATGCTTGTACAGGGAGATTTTTTGAAAGCGTCCGGGGCACAATTGCTAGCATCTCAAATTTTTAATGTGCAAGCGATTGTCTTTGCAAATGGTCAAGCACATTATTCGCTACTGGAAGATACTACGGTGGAGGATATGGAGGCATTATGGCGTGTCCATGTACAAAATCCAATGCGTCTTACGGCATTGCTGTCATCAAAGCTACGCGCTCATGATGTCAGCTATGTGCTTTTTATTGGTTCAATTTGGGGAGAGGCTGGATCAGCTGGTGAAGCACTTTATGCCACTGTGAAAGGCGCCCAACATGCTTTTGTGAAGTCATATGCGAAAGAAGCTGCACTGTCGCATATTCGTGTTAATGCCATTGCACCTGGTTTTATTAATACCTCGATGAACAGTCATTTAAGCGAAGAGGAGCTTGAATATATTTTAGAGGATATTCCACTAGGTGTAACTGGGCAAACAACGGATGTTGCTGAAATGGTACGTTTTTATCTTTCTGGAAAAGCAGATTATGTAACGGGGCAAGTTATTAGATTAAACGGTGGCTGGTACATATAATGCTCTTTTTTGCACATACTACATGTGTAAAGGAGGAGGAACATATGACTATTTTAGAAAACTGGCAAAAATGGACATCGTTTTTAGGTCAAAATGTTATGCGAGCAGAATCAAGCGGTATGCCATCGCAAATGATTCAACAAGCTGCTGTACAAATTGGAGAATATTTGGCGACAAATGTCGATCCTAAAAACGAACAAGAGCGAGTGCTGTCGGATTTATGGGGCGTTGCCTCTGAAGAGGAAAAACACGCACTGGCGAATTGTGTCGTTAAACTTGTACAAAATAAACATGTACAGTAAAAAAAGAGGAGAGCGATCTCCTCTTTTTTCTATATATAAAAGCAATTTTTACATAGAAAAGGGAACGTATGTAAGCCTATTTCGTACGTTCAAAAAAAAAATAGTAAGTTTTTAAAAATAACCCCATAATTCCATGTATTCTAACTTTCCATTACATAAAAAATCAGCTATGATGGAACTTATAAAGGATTTTTTACGTTAACTAATAGGAAGGGAACGAGTGTGTTTGAGCGATTGGTACTTTGAATATGAAATTCAGGTGAATCGCCCTGGATTATTAGGAGATATTGCTTCACTTTTAGGGATGCTTCGTGTCAATATTATTTCAATAAATGGTGTCGATGAGGATCGACGTGGTATGTTAGTGCATACAGACAACGATGAGACAATTGAGCGTTTTCGTACAATTGTTTCGACAATGGAACATATTAACGTTACCAAATTTCGACAACCTAAGCTCCGTGATCGTTTAGCCATTAGGCACGGTCATTATATTCCTCGAGATGCAGATGAAAAAAATACCTTCCGCTTCGTACGAGATGAACTTGGTATTTTAGTTGACTTTATGGCTGAACTTTTTAAAAAAGACGGGCATAAGCTTATTGGGATACGTGGAATGCCTCGTGTTGGAAAGACTGAATCAATTGTAGCAGCAAGTGTATGTGCCAATAAAAAATGGATTTTTTTATCGTCTACAATGATTAAGCAGACTGTTCGTAATAAACTTGCTGGTGATGAATTCAGTAACAATAATATTTTTATATTAGATGGTATTGTGACACGTCAATCATCTGATGAGAGACATTTGCAACTAGTGCGTGAAATGATGAGTATGCCTTCCATTAAGGTCATCGAGCATCCAGACATGTTTGTTCAGCATTCAGAATATAAGATAGAGGATTTTGATTATATCATTGAATTGCGTCATCACCCAGATGAAGAAATTACGTATGAAATAATGGAAAAAAGCCAAATGATGTCCGAATCTAATTCATTTGGTGGATTTAATTTTTAATTTGAAATTAAAGTAGGTGTTATTAGTGGCAGAATTAGGGACTCGACTGAAAGAGGCGAGACTGTCTAAAGGCTACAGCTTAGACGATTTACAAGAAATAACGAAAATTCAAAAGCGTTACTTAATAGGTATTGAAGAAGGAAATTATTCGATTATGCCTGGTTCGTTTTATGTACGAGCTTTTATTAAACAATATGCTGACGCTGTTGGTTTGGACGCAGAGGAGCTTTTAGAAACTTATAAAAGCGAGCTACCAGGTACTCCAAACAATCAAGTAAGTCAATCGATGACGAGTAGTCCAAGTAGAAGAAAAGTTTCGAAAGGTCCTTCTACTAAAATGATGGAGGCAATGCCGAAAATAACCGTTGGTTTATTTATCATTGTCATTATTGTGGTGATTTGGGTGCTAATGCAGTCTAAAAATAAAGCAGTGCCAGATGGTGCTGTAGACGATACGCCATCAGAAATAGAATATGATACAAAAGTAAAACCAATAGATACAGAAAAAGATAAAGAGCATAAAAAAGCTCAAACAAATGACAAACAAGACTCAGCAGATTCAAAAGATTCAACACAGGAAACACCTGATGAAAAGCAAACTGAAGAGGTTAAGCAATCGATTTCAGCTGGGGCTATTGAAGCGGATGGTGCAACAACTTCTTATACGTTAACAGGTACGGATGCATTTAAAATACGTATTGAAGTGTCAGGTCCAACATTTATCGGTATTCGTAACCAACAGCAACAAGAATTACTATCAGATACTCGTGTATATAATGCAGGAGAAGTAGTAGAATTCGACGCAACATCTCAAAATTACGCCCGTATCCGCTTAGGTAATTCAGCGCAAGCTAAAGTATACATTAATGACGAGCCTTTAACGTATGCACAGCAAATTGTAACGCAAAACATCGTCATCAATTTCAATAAAGAATAGTAGTCATCTAGTGATGACTACTTTCTTTCATCATGAAAGGTGTTAGAAAAATGAACATTCCAAATAAAATTACCATCTCTCGAATCTTACTTATTCCGTTCTTTGTCATTGTTATGATGTTTGATTTTGGCTGGGGAACAATGTCACTATTCGGTGCGACGATGCCTGTTCATCATTTTGTAGGTGCACTTATTTTTATTATTGCTTCAACGACTGATTGGGTGGATGGTTATTATGCACGTAAGTACAATCTTGTGACAACATTTGGGAAATTTTTAGACCCACTTGCTGACAAGTTGCTAGTTTCAGCGGCTTTTATTTTAATGGTAGAACTTGATATGGCGTCTGCATGGATAATAATCATTATTATTAGTCGCGAGTTTGCAGTTACTGGCCTTCGTTTAATATTGGCTGGTGAAGGAGAAGTTGTTGCGGCCAACCAGCTTGGCAAAATTAAAACATGGGCTCAAATTGTGGCCATCGGTGCAGCACTTTTACACAATACAATTTTTACACTTATCGGTCTTCCATTCGATAAAATTATGCTATATATTGCATTGTTCTTTACGCTATGGTCTGGATGGGATTATTTCTATCTAAATCGACGTGTCTTACTTGAGTCTAAATAAGAGAGGTCTTGAGGGTCATGAATGCTGAAATTCTTGCAGTTGGCTCAGAGTTATTGCTTGGTCAGATTTCGAACACAAATGCAAGATTTATTTCTAGTCAGTTGTCAGAGTTGGGAATAAATGTGTATTATCACACTGTTGTTGGAGATAATGCACAACGTTTGGAAGAAGCTATTTCCATTGCAGAGACTCGTGCTGATTTAATCATTTTCTCGGGTGGGCTTGGGCCTACAAAGGATGATTTAACAAAGGAAACGATTGCGCGTCATCTTGACGTTTCTCTCGAAATTGATGATATCGCACTGGCTAATATTGAGCAGTTTTTTGCACAACGAGGACGTCCAATGACGGATAATAATCGTAAGCAGGCTTTAATACTAGCGGGTAGTGAGGTGCTTGCAAACCATCACGGTATGGCACCTGGCATGATATTAACTAAGGATGAACGTACGTATATTTTACTGCCCGGGCCACCTAAAGAGCTTGAGCCAATGTTCCAGTTTGAAGCAAAGCCAAAGCTTGGTGCTATGTTAAACGCTGGAGGGGTAATTACATCGCATGTTATGCGTTTTTATGGAATTGGAGAGGCGGAGCTTGAGGTTCGTGTCCAACATATTTTAGATGCGCAAACAAATCCAACTGTTGCTCCACTTGCTTCTGACGGCGAGGTTACATTGCGTGTAACTGCTAAAGCAGAAACGGAGCAAGAAGCGCAGCATCTTATTGCCGCAAAGGTAACAGAGATTCAAGCGCTTGTTGGGAACTATCAATACGGTATAGATGACGATTCACTTGCCTCTAAAACAGTAGAAATGTTACTAGACAATCAGTTAACAATTTCTGCAGCGGAAAGTTTAACAGCAGGATTATTTCAGTCAGAACTTGCTGAAATACCGGGTGTAGGGGATGCCCTTGTTGGTGGCGTTGTTACGTATACGGAAGAGGCTAAAATTAAGCAACTCGGTATTTCAAAAGAATTTTTAACTACACATGGGATTGTAAGCAGTGAATGTGCGGCGGCTATGGCTAGTGCTGTACGTAAAAAGTTTGATACGGATATTGGTATTGGATTAACAGGTGCGGCGGGTCCTACAGCCCATGATCATCAACCAGCGGGGACGGTTTGGATTGGTATTGCCATTGGTGATGAAAAACCAATAACGTATTTACTTCATTTATCAGGTATGCGGAATACAAATCGACTGCGCGCGGCGAAATTTACTTGTCATTATTTAATGCAACTTTTGGAAGAAAGAGGCTTTAAAAAACGTTAATCCATTATTCTTCGGTAAACTTGTAGCTGACGCTTTGCTTTCGCTACAAAGAAGTTAAATATGTTGAAAATAGAAATTTGGGTAATGGAAAGTTACCCAAATTTTTATTTTGAAGAAAAACGAATAAATGTTCGCTTTTTTCTTGCGTCTTCTCTTAAAAACAAGTATAGTAGAGATAGAGAAAAACAGTGAACAGTTTTCAAAGGAGGAAAATGAATGAGTGATCGTAAAGCTGCCTTAGAACAGGCGTTAAAACAAATTGAAAAGAATTTTGGTAAAGGTTCCATCATGAAACTTGGCGAAAAAACCGATTTAGAAATCGCTACATCTTCAAGTGGTTCGCTAGCACTTGATGCTGCATTGGGTGTTGGTGGATATCCACGTGGACGTATTATTGAAGTATATGGCCCAGAATCATCAGGTAAAACAACAGTTGCTCTTCATGCGATTGCAGAAGTGCAGGCAAATGGTGGACAAGCAGCATTTATCGATGCTGAGCATGCACTAGATCCAATTTACGCACAAAAATTGGGCGTCAATATTGATGAACTTCTATTATCTCAACCAGATACGGGAGAACAGGCGCTTGAAATCGCAGAAGCATTAGTGCGTAGTGGTGCTATCGATATCATCGTTATTGACTCCGTAGCAGCACTAGTTCCGAAAGCAGAAATCGAAGGAGATATGGGTGATTCGCATGTTGGTTTACAAGCCCGTTTAATGTCTCAGGCCTTACGTAAGCTTTCAGGTGCTATTAATAAATCTAAAACGATTGCTATTTTCATTAACCAAGTGCGTGAAAAAATTGGTGTTATGTTCGGAAACCCAGAAACAACACCTGGTGGACGTGCGCTTAAATTTTACAGCTCAGTACGTTTAGAGGTTCGTCGTGCGGAAGCTATTAAACAAGGCAATGACATTATGGGTAACCGTACAAAAATTAAAATTGTGAAAAACAAAGTAGCACCACCATTCCGTACAGCTGAAGTTGATATTATGTACGGTGAAGGGATTTCAAAAGAGGGCGAAACAGTTGATTTAGGTGTTGAACTAGACATCGTTCAAAAAAGCGGTTCTTGGTATGCTTACGGTGATGAGCGCCTAGGTCAAGGTCGTGAAAATGCTAAACAATATTTAAAAGAAAATCCAGCAGTACTAGACGACATCGCAAATAAAATCCGTGCTTCTTACGGTATTGCATCTTCATCTTACACAATTGCTGCGCATGATGAAGAGGAAGATATGGATGAGGAATTAAAGCTTCTTCTTGAAGATGAATAATATAAATGCATTGTTCCCACTCTTTATAGTGAGAGCAATGCATTTTTTTATTTACGCAGACTGAAGAATAACGGTTTTGTTGTTAGGTAATCCATATATTCTTCAAAAGTTGTGAATGACATTTTTGAGAAATAATTCCTATGTACTACTTCTACGACATTCATGATAAAAGATAAAATAAGCGTTAGTGTAAAAAGTATTAGGTAATTAATTCTCCAAATGGATATGACTTACTTTTTTTCTTACGAGGGCGAACAGATGCCCTACTATCCTTGACAGAGCTTAAGGCTAGCTATACAATTAAAAATGTATAATTTCTGAATTATGACTTTAAATAGGCAGTACATTCTGACTTCATTAATAATGGCTTTTGAAGATCTATTAAATGAAGATGAAAACTTTGGCAGATGTCTATGATTATGCCAAGGCAAAATTGATGTATGCGCCGACTGAAACTGTAATACCCAAATAGCAAGAGGAGGTGTTCATATGGATGGAATTACTATCATCTCCGCTTTGCTTGGACTCATCGTTGGTGCCGCTGTTAGCTATATCTACATGAAAAAAGTGAATGACTCAAAAATCACTGGTGCTAAACATGTCGCTGAAACAATCGTTGAAGAAGGAAAACGAGAAGCGGAGGCATTGAAGAAAGAAGCACTACTTGAAGCCAAAGATGAAACTCACAAATTTCGTACTGAAGCAGAAAATGACATTCGTGAACGTCGTTCAGAACTTCAGAAACAAGAGAACCGTTTATTGCAAAGAGAAGAGAATCTTGATCGCAAAGATGATGCTCTAAATAAGAGAGAAGCAGGTTTAGAGCGTAAAGAACAAGCTCTAAGCGAAAGACAACAGCATATTGAACAGATGGAAAGCAAAGTGGACGAGCTCGTTGCCTCGCAAAAATCAGAGCTAGAGCGAATTTCTGCTTTAACTAGAGATGAAGCAAAAGCTATTATCTTAGGAGAAGTAGAAAAAGAGCTAACAACTGATATTGCTGTGATGACGAAGGAAGCTGAGACACGTGCGAAGGAAGAATCAGATAAAAAAGCACGTGAAATTTTATCACTGGCATTGCAACGTTTTGCAGCAGATCATGTTGCTGAAACAACAGTATCTGTCGTGAACTTGCCAAATGATGAAATGAAAGGTCGTATTATTGGTCGTGAAGGTCGTAACATCCGAACTTTGGAAACGTTAACAGGTATAGATTTAATAATTGATGATACTCCAGAGGCGGTTATTTTATCAGGCTTTGATCCGATTCGTCGTGAAACGGCTCGACTTGCACTTGAAAAACTTGTACAGGATGGCCGCATTCACCCTGCTCGAATTGAGGAAATGGTGGAAAAATCTCGTCGTGAAGTGGATGAACAAATCCGCGAAACAGGTGAGCAGACAACATTTGAAATTGGCATTCATAATTTACATCCAGATTTAATGAAGATTTTAGGCCGCATGAAATATCGTACAAGTTATGGACAAAACGTCCTAAAACATTCCATTGAGGTCGCATATTTAGCAGGCTTACTCGCTGCTGAACTTGGTGAAGATGTAGCATTAGCTCGCCGCGCAGGCTTATTACATGATATTGGTAAGGCAATTGACCATGAAGTTGAAGGTAGCCATGTCGAAATCGGTGTGGAATTGGCCACAAAATACAAGGAACATCCGGTCGTTATAAACAGTATTGCTTCCCACCATGGTGATACAGAAGCAACATCTGTCATCGCGGTATTAGTGGCTGCAGCTGATGCACTATCAGCAGCTCGTCCAGGTGCTCGAAGTGAGACGCTTGAAAACTATATCCGCAGACTTGAAAAGTTAGAGGAAATTTCTGAAAGCTATGATGGCGTAGAAAAATCCTTTGCGATTCAGGCTGGTCGTGAAATCCGTATAATTGTACAACCTGAAAAAATTGATGACTTAGCTTCACATCGCTTAGCGAGAGATATCCGTAAGCGAATTGAAGAAGAACTTGATTATCCAGGTCATATTAAAGTAACGGTTATTCGTGAAACACGTGCCGTGGAATATGCGAAATAAAATCATTAATAGATTTTATTTCAAAAGAAAGAATAGAATTTTCGAGTCGATATGCTAGGTAGGTATTTGTACCACATAATTACAGGAAAACTGTCGCGAATTGCGGGCTCGAAATATTTTAAAACTTTAGCAATAATAAGTTACTTTCGTGAAAAGATAGGCAACTTCTTGTTCGATTTCGAACAAAGAGTTGCCTATTTTTATTGGTTCTTTAGTTATCCAATAACCATTTCTTTAATAGTCCTCATAATATTTATAGATTTAGCATAATAAAGTATTGGACTTTTTCTAATTAGGGAGGAGGATATGGATGGTTGATATGCATAGTCATATTTTATGGAACGTGGATGATGGACCAAAAACGATGGCAGATACTATGCGATTGTTTGAACAAGCGGTAAAAGAAGGAGTTAAAGAAATAATAGCCACTCCTCATTGCTATCACCCACAATATCATGCAAATTATAGCACAGTGAGAAATCAAATCCACTTACTACAATCTGAACTCATAAAAAAGTATTCCTCTAACACTTTTTACCGGGCATGAAGTACGATTATCAGAAAAAATCATTCCACTCTATAAAACAAATCAAATCCACACATTAGCAAGCTCTAATTATATGTTGTTAGAATTACCATCCTATACTGTACCTGCTTATACAATAAAAATTATTCGTACATTACTGTCTGATGGAATTACCCCGATTATTGCGCATCCAGAAAGAAATAAAGCCATTGTTGAAAGACCTGTTTACTTAGAACGATTAATTTGCGAAGGAGCAAAAGCACAAATAACTGCTGGTAGCTTAGCTGGTTATTTTGGTCGCACAATACAAAAGCGCTCACTTGAGCTAGTAAGGGCTAATTTAGTTCATACGTATGGATCGGATGTTCACAATCTATCATCTCGACCATTTTTTTTTGATGCAGGGCTTTGTTATTTAGAAAAGAAAAAAGAGTTAGATGCCATTGATGTGTTACTGGAAAATAATGTACGAATAATTGAAAACCAACCTTTTGTTATACAAGAACCTCGTAAAATCGAAGTGAAGAAATGGTGGAAGATTTTTTAGGATTAAGAGAAGAACTGAACTCTTGAGAAATATGTAAGTAAAAATACGGAAAGCTTTAATGTCAGTATTGAAATCATTGATGGTAAATAAAGATTAACTATGTCCAGATGGGGGTTGTCGACACCATATGGAGCTAGGAATCCATGCGACAACTGTAAACTTCTCTGCAGATTTACATGCCATTGGAACTATTGAATGAACAGAAGGTGTCATATTGAGTATAGTAGAAGATCGTTACAGGCAATGGATAGAGGAAGCTGTTCCTTTCTATTTAAAAGAAGAACTATTAGCCATTGTAAATGATACAACACAAATTGAAGATCGATTTTACCAATACCTACAATTTGGTACAGCAGGTGTGCGTGGTGTGTTAGGGGCAGGTACAAATCGAATGAATATCTATACAATTCGCAGAGCTGCATACGGCCTAGCGAAGTATATCACAGAAAACGGGGAAATAGCCAAACAGCGTGGTGTTGTCATTGCCTATGATACAAGGCATTTCTCAAAGGATTTTGCTATTGAAACAGCTCAAGTTCTGGGGGCATTTGGGGTGAAAGTATTCGTATTTCGCGATGCACGCCCAACACCTGAATTATCTTTTGCAGTAAGGTATTTAAACGCTTTTGCAGGTGTGGTCATTACCGCTAGCCACAATCCAAAACAATATAATGGTTTTAAAGTTTATGGGGAGGACGGGGCGCAACTGACGCCTTCTGCCATTCAAACTATCGTTGAAAAATTCGATGATATCCAAAATATTTTTGACATTCCAACAACATCATGGCACACATTAGAGCAGCATGGAACTGTAGAATGGCTGTTACTTAAAATTGACCAAGCATATCAAGAAAAATTACTCGGTTTAAAACAACGTACCAATATCGACTTCACGATACCAATTGTATACTCACCTCTTCATGGTGCAGGTCTAATATCGGTACAACAAGGTTTACAAGCATTTGGTTTTACAAATGTCCATATTGTAGAACAGCAATCTGTACAAGATGGAGATTTTCCAACAGTTCCTTATCCAAACCCAGAGGAAGCAGCAGCCTTTACGTATGCAATACAAAAAGGTAATGAAACAGGTGCACAAATACTATTAGCAACCGACCCAGATGCCGATCGATTAGGTGTGGCAGTAATAACAGAGGGTGGTTATCAATTATTAACAGGTAATCAACTAGGTGCACTTATCTTACAGTATTTGCTTGAGGCGAAAAAAGAAAAAAATGAGCTACCTGAAAACGGCGTATTACTCAAAACAATTGTTACCTCTGAACTTGGTGCAGTAATTGCTCAACAATACGGAGTTGAAACTGTGAACACACTGACAGGTTTTAAATATATTGCAGAAAAGATTGCTGAGTATGACCAATCAAAAGAAAAAACATATCTATTTGGTTATGAAGAAAGTTATGGCTATTTGGTCCAAAGCTTTGTGCGAGATAAAGATGCGGTCCAAGTTGCATTGGTAGTAGCCGAGATGGCGGCTTACTACGCAACAAAACAACAAACGTTACTAGATGTTTTAGACAGTTTATTTAATCAATATGGCTATTATGAAGAAGTATTACAGTCCAAAACATTTGAAGGCATTACAGGTCAGAAGGAAATGCAAGTCTTATTACAATACTTTAGAGAAAATAGAATTTATGAAATTGCTGATCAAAAGGTACTTGTAGTAGAAGATTACTTAACCCACCAAGCCATTTATCTAGATGGCTCCATTACAAAACTCAATTTACCGAAAGAAAATGTCTTGAAGTTCATATTAGAAGATCAATCATGGATAGCGATTCGCCCTTCAGGAACAGAGCCAAAATGTAAGTTTTACTTTGGTACAGTAGCTAGAACGAAGGAACAAGCACAACAAAAGCTAAAACAATTACAAGTAAGCTTTATGAAAAGTCAAAAAAGCAATCATCCCAGCAGCGGGTATTAGTTTTTGGCTTGATTCAAAAATATTTTTTATACTATAAAATCTGTACTTTTAACAAAAGAATATATAGATCCAAAGATATTAATATGCCTTTGTTTATAGGGCAAGATGAACCTAAAAGGAGAAATGGCGGATGAATATTCTTATTAGCTGTCTCGGAAGAAGAGTAGAAATGTTAGAAGTATTTAATCGTGAATTTGCCAAATTTAACATGGGGATAATAGCTACTGGAAATTCAAATATACTACCAGCCCTGAATGATGTTAAAGCAATTCTAACTATGTTAGATAAAGATAAATGGTTCTCTCTAAAAATATTGATAAATTTATAGAAATTGGGGTTATCCCATTCTTACCTAATCTATGTGCTGCCGAGATTTGTGATAACAAATATTTAACGTATGAATTTTTGACAACAAATGGGATTCGTTGTGCAAAGTCATACAATGATTTAGAAACTTTTGAAGATGCTTATAGTAAAAATAAAATCTCGTTCCCTGTAATCGTCAAACCAAAAAGTGCTGATGGTAGTAGAGGAGTTATTACATGCACTAATATGAAAGAACTAGAAAAGAGTTTTCATAATGGACATAAAAATATAATACAGGAGTTTTTAAATGGTGCTGAGTATGATATAGATGCATATATTGATATTTATTCACCAAAAATGGTATCGATATTTGCAAAGGAAAAACTCTCAATGACTCTAGGAGGTGCTGATAAAGTCATTTCTTATAAAGATCAGAAATTATTTGATTTTATTGAAGATTTATCTAATAAACTCCATATTACTGGCCCTATTGATGTAGATGTGTTCAAGGTTAATGGAGAATATTATATAGGGGAAATCAATCCTAGGTTTGGTGCGAACTATATATGTGCTTACGGGTGCGGTGTCAACTTCCTTGAATTATTAATAAACAATATAAATGGTAAAACGAATGTGAAGGATATTGGCAACTACAGTGATGGTATTTTAATGATGAAATATGAAAGGATAATGTTTAAAGCACCAAACGAAATAAAAGGTGTTTAGAATTTACAGAGAGGGAGCAGATATTTTTCGCGTAAACTTATCCATGCTTATGTCCTTTATTTTGGATTTGGATGATTTACTACCACCCAACCATTATAAAGGCTTTTTTATGTCTAGCATCAAATACTACTAGGATATAAGGATAGTCGAATAAAGATTATTAATTTGACACAAAACGATGGTGTTGGGAATGCTAGAAATGCTGGAATTGAAAAAGCAAAAGGACAATTTTTAGCTTTTCTTGATAGTGATGATTTGTGGCATCCTGAAAAATTATCCAAACAACTCAACTTCATGTTGGAACATGATGTGGCATTTTCCTATACACAATATCAAGAAATAACAGAAAGTAATAAAAGAACACGGAAAATCGTTAAGATATGCAAAGAACCAGTGGATTATAAAAAATTATTGCGTGCTAATTACTTTGGATGTTTAACAGTTGTATTAGATACACGTAAAATTGCTAAACCACTTTTTAAGAAGACTAAGCATGAAGATTATGCCCTTTGGCCTAGATATTTTAAAAGATTATGAGATCAAGGCTTACGGAATGAATGAAGTACTAGCCTATTATCGAATTACACCAGGTTCCTTAAGCAGAAATAAATTCAAAGGCTTAACGTGGAACTGGAAAATTTATAAAAATCACCTTGGTATGACAACGGTTCAATCTGTCTATCGGATGTGTATATTCTTCTTGTTTAATATTTCGATAAAATACGTTTCAACTAGATTGACAGGTTAAGAATGGTGAAAAGGCTAACTTGAAAAATTAGACATAGAAAAACACCTTTCGTTGAAAACGGGTAGTGTACTTTATCAAATCAACGTGGAGGCGTTTTTCTATGGGGACAAGGGTGAGTTATCTAGTTGAAATGAAAGCAATAGAAATAGATTAGCGGGGATTCCCATCAAACAAGTATTAGAATAAAAACATAGATGAAATGGCGAATTACATCGTCTTGAACAACCTGTAGGAATGAGAACGAAAAGTGTAATCTTTTGTAATATCTACTGCAAAAGGTAGCATTCTTATAATTACTAACTATCCTATTGGAAAAAATGACGAATTTGAATAAAAAGCAATCGTTATTAATATATTGAAAAGTAAAATAAACCCGCTAATTAATGTTAAATAAAGTAAAGCAACTTAGGGAGAGTCACTTCGAATTAAAATAATTTACGCTAGTAGGAATTCCAAATTATAGGATTGGAAGAGATGATTTGACGATTCGTACTATTCAAATGAGCATTTTCAATTTTGAAATCACTAAGCAAGATTGGTCAATATATGAGGCGGAGGTAGAGTGGATTCACCGTCATTTAGCAGAAAGTAGCGAGCTGTTAACGGGTTGGTTACAAGTGCCTCTTGAAAATCAGCGCGCTTTATTGCGGCGTATTGAAGATACTAAGCGAGAAATTCATGCGTATGCAGATGTACTTGTTGTTATCGGTGTGGGGGGATCATTTTTAGGGGCACGTGCCATCCAAGATGCGTTGTCACCTTATTTTACTCGTTCTACTGATGGGATTGAAGTGATGTATGTTGGACAAAATATGAGTGGTTCCTATATTAATAGTTTGCTTCAATATTTAGCGAATAAAAGTGTGTATGTGAACGTCATTTCGAAGTCTGGGGAAACGATGGAACCAGCACTCGCCTTTCGTGTGTTGCGGCAGTTTATGGAAAAACGTTACGGGGAAGAGGCTGTTGACAGAATTATTGTGACGACAGATGCGGAAAACGGACGTTTGAAGCAGATAGCAGATCGCGCAGGTTATAGACAATTTACCATTCCATCCGATATTGGTGGTCGCTATTCGGTGTTAACTTCTGTAGGGCTGTTACCAGCAGCGGTTGCAGGTGTTGATATTCGGATGCTTATGGCAGGTGCTAGGGATGCTGCGTTAACATTGCAAGATACAGCACTAGAGCGTAATGAAGCCTATCAATATGCGGTGTTGCGGCATTTGATGTTTGAACGAGGGTATAAAGTGGAGTTGCTCGCTTCATTTGAACCTGCATTATGTAAGTTCCATGAATGGTGGATGCAGTTGTTTGGTGAAAGTGAAGGGAAACAGCGAAAAGGTCTATTTCCTGCGACAGTTAATTATTCGACTGATTTACATGCTATAGGTCAGTTTATTCAAGAAGGAAGTCCGATTTTATTTGAAACATTACTGCATTTTAAGGAAATAGATAATGATTTTAAAGTGCCATATGATGTGCGCGATGAGGATGGTTTGAATTATTTATCGAAACGAACATTCAATGAAATTAATGGGCTTTCCATGAATGGAACAGCACTTGCTCATGCAGAGGGTGGTGTACCTGTCATTCAATTGATGCTCCTAAAACTGGATGCCTATCACATAGGTTATTTAATCTATTTTTTTATGAAGGCATGTGCAATGAGTGCAAGTTTACTAGGAGTGAATCCGTTTGATCAGCCAGGTGTAGAAACGTATAAACAAAAGACGTTAGAACTATTACAAACGTTTAATAGTTCCATCAACAATGAATAGCTATTGAAATTATAATTGAATGTGCTTAATGGGAATTTTTGAAATTAATGGTTCGACACTTAAATCTGTTCACAACATAGAAACAGTACTTGGAGCGAAGAATGGCGAGTGTAGCTACGCCTTTTGCTACAGAGCAAAACTTCCAGCGGGAAAGTAGTCATGTTTTTCTATGACAATGTGTAACGTCAGTCATACAAGCTGAAAGCCCTAAAGAGAAGCTTCTGGATAAACGATCCAATAGATGTTTGGTGAAGAATCGAAGGAAATCGAACTATTAAAGTGCCGAACAATACGAAAGTTAAACATAATCGTTTAGTTGATTCATCGACAATGGTTTGACGAGGGAGGGAATTTAGGTGGAAGAAGTAATGGACTTAAAAAAATATTTAAAATACTGCGAAAACGTATATACCTTATTCTAAGTCTTACTATTGTTGCGATTGGCATTACGGCGGCTCTAAGTTACTTTGTAATTACGCCTATCTATCAAGCACAAACTCAATTTTTAGTGAATCAAACAGTTAATGATCAAGAAGTGTATGCAAGGGCACAACAGCTAGAGACGGATTTACAATTAATCAATACGTATAATGTCATCATTAAGAGTCCGGCTATTTTAAACAAAGTTATTGATAAGCTGGATCTAAACATTCCAACAGAAAAGTTGGCTGAGCAAATAATCGTATCTAGTGAAAGTAACTCCAAAGTGGTTAATATTAAAGTTTTACATACAGATTCAGAAAAAGCAGTTACCATCTCGAATACAGTTGCTATAGTATTTAAAGAAGAAATACCGAAACTAATGAGTGTTGATAATATAAATATTTTATCAGAGGCAAAAATAAGTAAAGATTCAAGCCCTGTGAAACCAAATAAATTACTTAATATTGTTTTGGGCGCCGTCATTGGATTTGTAATTAGCGTAGGGTTCGCTCTATTGTTGGAGTTTTTAGATACAACAATAAAGACGGAGTCGGATATTGAAGAATTAGCATTGCCTGTTATCGGGTTGGTGGGTGTTTTTCCCACCGAAAAAAATTATAAATCCCGTAAAGCTAGGAGGGCATAGAAATGTTTCATTCTAAAAAGAAAAAGAACCAGAAGCTGTTAACAAAACCGCGACAACTTCTTACAGCTTTGGATGCAAAATCAATGATTTCTGAGCAATTTAAGACAATTCGTACGAATATTAAGTTTGCTATGCCAAAGCAAGGTCTTAAAACGATATTAGTTACGTCTACTATACCAGGTGAAGGAAAATCAACAAATGCTGCCAATCTTGGTGTTGTTTTTGCACAAGAAGGAAAACGAGTATTACTCGTAGATGCTGATATGCGTAAACCAACGTTGCATAATATATTTAATATTATCAATTTATTTGGGTTATCATCAATATTAGAAAGAAAATGTCAGTATGATGAAGTATTACAGGACACATCTGTGGAAGGGTTGTTTATTATTACGAGTGGACCAATCCCAACGAATCCAGCGGAATTACTGTTATCCCCTACTATGGATAGATTTTTAGAAGAGGTAAATCAAAAATTTGATCTTATCATTTTCGATACCCCCCCGCTATTACCTGTAGCTGATGCTCAAATTGTATCGAATAAATGTGATGGTTCGCTATTAATTGTCGGTACGGGTAATGTAGAAAAAGAGGATGTAAGAAAAGCGAAAACACTCTTAGCTGCTTCGAAAGCCAACATTATTGGTGTTGTGTTAAATAAATATAGCATGCCGAAAAGCCAATATTATTATCAATATACAGATAATTGAAATTAAATAACTTTCTTAGTCGCAAATCTAGGATGGGTTTGCGTTTTATTTTGCGATTTACTAGGAGTAGATGGTAAACTAAAAGGTGCTAATTAAAGAAAGAGTGGTCTTGTCAAATGAAAGTACTATTTATTGGAGATATCGTCGGTTCGATTGGCCGCGATGCAGTGGAAAAATATTTACCACGCTTAAAGAGAAAATATAACACAGACGTTGTTATTGCCAATGGTGAAAATGCAGCAGCAGGACGTGGTATAACACGAAATATTTATAATGATTTACTACAAATGGGTGTGGATGTTATTACGATGGGTAATCACACTTGGGATAATAAAGATATTTTTGATTTTATTGACGATGCGGATTATTTAATCCGTCCAGCGAACTTTTCGAGTGAGGCGCCAGGTAAGGGAATGGTGCAAATTTCGAAAAATGGTGTCACATTATCGGTCATTAATTTACATGGTCGTGTCTTTTTACCGCCCCATGAGGATCCTTTTGCGATGGCAGATGAATTAGTCGAAGAAGCTCGTAAAACGTCACCGCTTGTGTTCGTTGATTTCCACGCGGAAGCAACAAGCGAGAAAATTGCACTTGGCTGGCATCTAGATGGAAAAGCATCAGCAGTCGTTGGTACACATACACATGTGCAAACAGCGGATGCACGTATTTACCCAAATGGGACAGCCTATATTACGGACGTTGGTATGACAGGTCCATACGATGAAATTTTAGGGATGACGAAGGAAAGTGTCATTTATAGATTCCAAACAAA
The DNA here is from genome assembly GCF_044763535.1 of Lysinibacillus sp. NPDC095746. Lineage (NCBI taxonomy): Bacteria > Bacillati > Bacillota > Bacilli > Caryophanales > Bacillaceae > Lysinibacillus > Lysinibacillus sp. NPDC095746. Next base: position 44,207 of record NZ_JBIWGL010000003.1, on the reverse strand, counting down.
TATGCCATCTCGTTTCGAAGTGCCTAAAAAAGGCCGCGATGTGTTAAGTGGTTTCTTTGTAGAGATTGATGATAAAACAGGAAAAGCTAAACATTGTGAGCGAATATATATAAACGAAGATTATCCGTTCCAAGCATAAGAAGAGAAACTATTGTGTGTTAAAAAATGCACAATAGTTTTTTGTTTTGAAAATTTGTTAATTCAATTAAAGCGTCATAATAAAAAATGACTCTTCGGCAAAACGAGGGGTTGATTTCCACTCCGACTGGGCGCTTTGTAGCTGACGCTTCGCTTTCGCTACAGAAAACATTTGTTGCTGTCGCTACGCTTTCGCACAGAGCAGAGCTTCCTGGGGGCGTCCGATGAGACGCTTCACTCGCGTTCCTCTATTGCTAATCCCCAAGGAGTCGCCCAGCCTCCACTCCAATCAACCATTTCACAAGCTTGTACCTTCTGGCATGTCACTCAAAATTTATAGTGATAAAACGAAACTTCAACAAAGGGGTTTGTCTGTGCAAAAGTTCAGAAATAACAGGTGTACAATTGTGTCACTATTATAAGTCTTTTCTTTTCGTTTATAATAAGTAGCAATAGTGTTCACTTTTGAAATGATAAAAACTTATAAAAGCTCTACACTATCGCTGATTGGAGTGGAAGGCTACTCGACTCCCGTGGGAAAGCGAGACAGGCGAGACCCTGCACGGAGCGTAGCGAAGGAAGCGGCTCGGCGCTCGCCCACAGGAAAGCGAGTAGCCTGGAACGGAAATCATCCCACGTTTTGCAAAGGAGCCCTAATTTATTTATAATGGCGTATTTATTTCAATGACAAAGTAATTTTTTAACTGTAAATATCAGTCTTTTTTGATTGTTTTAATATATAAGAAATGAAAATAGTCTATTTTCTTCTTACCGAGCATAAAATGACCTATCGACAATAACTTAAGGTCCAAAAAAAAGGGGGACATGAGTTGTTGAGCGTAAACACTATTCGCGAAACGGGGAGGAATAATTGTGGATTCATTAAAAGTATCATCACGCTCTAATCCAAATTCAGTTGCAGGTGCATTAGTCGCGGTAATCAGAGAAAAAGGGCAAGCAGAAATGCAGGCAGTTGGGGCAGGTGCACTTAACCAAGCCGTGAAAGCAGTGGCCATTGCACGCGGATTTGTAGCGCCAAGTGGCACAGATTTAATTTGCGCACCGGCGTTTGCCGATATTTTAATTGCTGGTGAGGAACGTACAGCTTTAAAGCTTCTTGTGGAAAAACGTATTCGATAAAAAAGTAATGAAGTAAAATGTCTTGCACATAATAAGCTGCAAGGCATTTTTTTCGTTTTTATTGACAATCGGAATTTGAGGAAGAGAATCCTACATGCTCTACATACAAATATGTTAAATGTCACTTGAAATCGGCAAATACATTTTTTAAACTTAGTTGATTTGAAAATTACAACTTTATGAACGCCATTTTCAGTCAAAGGTCTGATTTTCGTTTAAATCGAGGAATAACAATAGTGTAGACCGTTTCTTCGTGTTAAACTTATGAAGGAAAAATAATAGTATATACAATGGATCTAAGGAGTTGTTGACATGTTACATCAGCTTTCATGGAAAGTCGGTGGGCAACAGGGTGAAGGGATAGAAAGTACAGGCGAAATTTTTTCAACGGCAATGAATCGTTTAGGCTACTTCCTATACGGTTATCGTCATTTCTCTTCTCGAATTAAAGGTGGCCATACGAATAATAAAATTACAGTTCGTCCAACAGAAGTACGTTCAATTGCGGATGATTTAGATATTTTAGTAGCGTTCGACCAAGAAACAATCGACGTTAATTATAAAGAATTAACAGAAACAGGCGTTATTTTGGCGGATTCAAAATTTACTCCAGTGAAGCCAGAAGATTCAAAAGCGCCATTATTTGTAGTACCTTTTACAGAGGTAGCGGCAGAGCTTGGTACTTCGTTGATGAAAAATATGGTGGCGATCGGGGCAACAGCTTCATTGCTAAATCTAGAGGACGAAGTGTTCCAAAATGTTGTAGATGATATTTTTGGCAAAAAAGGTGAAGAAGTTGTTCAGAAAAATATGGAGGCCATTGCACGTGGTCATGAATTAATGAATGAGCTGTTAGGAGATCGTGTAGGTGACTGGGCTTTAGCACCAGCAGATGGTAAACGCCGTATGTTCATGATCGGAAACGATGCAGTTGCACTTGGTGCACTTGCAGCTGGGACACGCTTTATGGCAGCCTATCCAATTACACCAGCTTCTGAGATTATGGAATATCTTATTAAAAAATTACCGAAATTCGGTGGTGCGGTTATTCAAACAGAAGACGAAATTGCTGCAGCGACAATGGCAATTGGTGCAAACTTTGGTGGTGTTCGTGCTTTTACAGCTTCTGCCGGCCCTGGTCTTTCATTAATGATGGAAGCACTTGGTCTTTCAGGTATGACAGAGCAGCCACTAGTTGTTGTTGATACACAACGTGGTGGTCCATCAACAGGATTACCAACAAAACAAGAGCAATCAGATTTAATGGCGATGTTATATGGTACACATGGTGAAATTCCGAAAGTAGTAATTGCACCTTCTACAATGGAGGAAGCATTCTTTGACACAATCCAAGCGTTTAACATTGCAGAGGAATTACAATTACCAGTTATTTTAATGACTGACTTGCAATTATCTCTAGGTAAACAATCTGTAGAGCCATTCGATTACAATAAAATTGAAATTCGTCGCGGTAAAATTGTTACAGGCGACATTGAAGAAGCAGCCGATAAAGCATACTTCAAACGTTATGAAGATACGGAAGATGGTATTTCACCACGTGTGCTACCTGGTACATTGAATGGTATTCACCATGTAACAGGTGTTGAGCATGATGAAACAGGTAAACCATCTGAAGCATCAGGTAACCGTCAAGTACAAATGGGTAAACGTTTCCGTAAGCTAGCGGCATTGAAATTTGATAATCCAGTATATTCAAACGCGCCACACGAAGAAGCCGATGTTTTATTAGTGGGCTTTAACTCAACACGTGGAGCAATTGAAGAAGTACAAGAACGCTTAAATGCTCAAGGCATGAAGGTGAACCATGCACATATTCGTTTAATTCACCCATTCCCATCTGCTGAGGTGGCACCACTTGTAGCAAAAGCGAAAAAAGTAATCGTTGTAGAAAATAACTACACAGGTCAATTAGCAAATATTATGAAGATGAATGTTGGTGGTCACGATAAAATCGAGACTATTACAAAATATGATGGTACACCATTCTTGCCAGGTGAATTAGAAAATCGTGTGAAGGAGTTGACTCGCTAATGGCAACATTTAAGGATTTTCGTAATACAGTGAAACCAAACTGGTGCCCAGGCTGTGGCGACTTCTCTGTTCAGGCAGCGATTCAACGTGCCGCGGCAAACGTCGGTATTGAACCAAATGAATTAGCTGTTATCTCTGGGATTGGCTGTTCTGGTCGTATTTCAGGCTACATTAATTCATATGGCTTCCACGGTATTCATGGTCGTGCATTACCAATTGCACAAGGCTTAAAAATGGCTAACCGTGATTTAAACGTTATTGCTTCTGGTGGTGACGGAGATGGATTTGCGATTGGTATGGGTCATACCATTCATGCTATCCGTCGTAATATTGACATCACATACGTTGTGATGGATAACCAAATTTATGGTTTAACAAAGGGGCAAACATCTCCACGTTCCGCTGCAGGATTTATTACAAAATCTACGCCAGGTGGTGCGATTGAGCCGTCATTAAAACCGTTAGAAGTAGCTTTAACAAGCGGAGCTACTTTTGTCGCACAAGGATTCTCAACGGATATTAAAGAATTAACAGCTTTAATTGAAGCGGGCATTAATCATAAAGGCTTCTCATTCATCAACGTATTCTCACCTTGTGTTACGTATAACAAAGTGAATACGTACGATTGGTTTAAAGAAAACTTAACGAAGCTTGCTGATATTGAAGGCTATGACAATTCTGACCGTGGTATGGCAATGCGTACAGTAATGGAGCATGAAGGTTTAGTTACAGGTATTATTTATCAAGATACTGAAACAACTTCCTATCAAGAAAAAGTACCTGGCTATTCAGAGCTACCATTAACGGATATTGATATTAAAATGAGCGAAAATGATTTTAATGAATTAGTGAAAGAATTTATGTAAATTAAATTTTATATTGCATGACAAAAAGCATTTGGACTTCTTCCAAATGCTTTTTGTGTTTTAAAGACTGCAATTAAATAAAGTGTGGTTCTTCTGCAAAATAAGGGGTTGATTTCCGTTCCGGCTGGGCGCTTTCCTGGGGGCGTCCGATGAGCCGCTTCACTCGCGTTGCTCGCTCCAGGGTCTCATCTGTGACGCTGATCCCCGAGGAGTCGCCCAGCCTCCACTCCAATCAACTATTTCACAAAGCATTTCACTCTAATATATAGTTATAAAACGAAAACTCAGTAAGGGAGGCGTCTGTGCAAAAGTGAAGCACTACAAAATTCACAAGCCTTGGCAAAAATTATTTTTTTAGTGATGCTCCACAAAATTTTTCGTTATCCTTATAAAATCCTTATAATCATTTTTTACACTATAATCATCGAAAGGAAGATGATTATAGATGGAAGATATTATTTTACAAACAGAAGAACTTAGTAAAAGCTTTAAGGGACAAAAAATTGTGGAGGACTTGTCGTTAACGATACCTCGCAATACTGTTTACGGTTTACTCGGTCCTAATGGTGCAGGGAAATCGACAACGTTAAAAATGATTACGGGTATGCTGCGTCCGAATGCTGGAAAGATACTTTTTAATGGACGTGAATGGAATCGCAATGATTTAAAAGACATTGGTGTATTAATTGAAACACCATCACTTTATGGAAATTTAACGGCAAGAGAAAATCTAAAGGTTCGAACGATTGCTCTCGGGTTGCCCCAGTCACGTATTGACGAAGTATTAAGAATCGTAGACTTGACTAACACAGGAAAAAAACGTGCAGGACAGTTTTCGTTAGGGATGAAACAGCGTCTTGGAATAGCTATTGCGCTATTAAACTATCCAAAGCTTTTAATTCTGGATGAGCCGACAAATGGTCTAGATCCAATCGGTATTCAAGAGCTTCGAAAGCTAATCCGATCTTTTCCAGAGCAAGGGATTACAGTCATTTTATCTAGCCACATCCTGTCAGAGGTAGAGCAGGTTGTTGATGAAATTGGTATCATTGCAGGAGGGAAATTAGGCTATCAGGGAGTTGCTCCACAAGGTCAGGAATTAGAATCATTATTTATGCAAGTAGTGTCTGCTAATGGAAAGGTAGGCATGTAACATGATTTCAATTATGAAGGCTGAAAGATTAAAATGGAAAAAAACTTTTATTCCTAAATTAGTTTGGCTAGCACCCATTGTGGCGATAGTACTAACCGCATTTTTAATGGGCGGCAGCTATTTTCAAAAGGGTGCTTATAATTGGTGGTATACAATGCTCTTACCAGGCGCTCTGACGATATGTTGTGCAGTAGTGGTGGAAAAAGATGCTAAATTGAAATATCATAGTATTCTCGCAATGCCGATTGATCTGAAGAAGATTTGGTTTGGCAAAATACTTGCATGTAGTGCCTGGTTGTTATTCATTTCACTTATTTTCTTTGCAGGAATTACTGCTGGTGGAATACTTTTTGGCAATAGCTTTTCTTTCATAAATAGTCTTACAGGTAGTTTGTTAATTTTCGTCACGTTTTTATGGCAAATTCCACTTTGTTTATTCCTTGCAGCAAGATTAGGGACTTATACGGCTATTTTTATAAATTTAGTCGGCAATATTGCTGGTATGATTGCGTTTTCAAATGGGGATTTTTGGTATAGTGTTCCTTACGCTATTACAGCAAGACTAATATGTCCAACATTAGAGATTTTACCAAATGGTTTGCCAGTGCCTGCGGGTAGCCCGTTATTAAGCATGTCGGTTATAGTTCCAGGTGTATTAATTGCTTTAGCATGGTTTGCATTAATTAGCTTCTTTACTGCACGTTGGTTTCAAAAAAGGGAGGCGAAATAGTGTATGGTAATGTTAAGATTACTGAGAGCAGAGTTTCTTAAAGTAAAAAGAACGCCATTTTTACTAACTCATCTCCTTGTACCGATTATTTTTTCTGGGCTATTTTTAGCATACTATTCTTATTCACCATGGAATTTTGAGTGGAAAATATCCGGTTATTTTCAGGCTCTTTCATGCGGGTTTCCAATTATTATTGGATTAGTTTGTGCAATGGCAGCGGAGCAAGAAGCAAATGCAGGGCATTTTCAGGGAATGCTAACCGCTACTAAAACAAAAATAGTGTCCTATTTAAGCAAGTTGCTACTGTTATTGTTATTTAGTTTTGGAGCAATATTACTGTCCTTCGGTATTTTTAGTGTTGGTTTTATTGAACTTTTGCATGAAGATACTTTTGGTTATCAATTTTATGTTATAGCTGGATGTATTCTATTTGTAAGCTTTGCATTTTTATATATTTTACATTTTTTTGTTAGTTTTCATTTTGGTAAAGGTGCCTCAATCGGATTAGGTATTGTGGGATCACTTTTAGTCGCCCTACTGCTTACTGGACTTGGTGATGGTATTTGGTCATTTATACCCTATGGTTGGGGTGGTCACTTTGTTTCATTATGGGCAATGAAGGCGTCCGGCCTTGATCTATCGACGGTGGAAATAGGACTACAGGAAGGTATTATTGCTTCAGTTTGCGGGACATTGCTTGCATTAGTCCTATCTTGTTTATGGTTTTGGAGATGGGAAGGAAGAAAAACAGAAAGCTAGGGAAAATGATGAGGGTAGAAGTATGGCAAAAATATTAGCAGTAGATGATGAAAAAGATATTTTAATATTGATAAAAAATGCATTACTAAAAGACGAACATTTAGTAACGACAATCTCAGATGCGACAGCAGTAAGTAAAATGAATCTTGGTGCCTTCGATTTAATTTTATTGGATGTGATGATGCCCGAAATTGATGGATTTACTTTATGTGGCCAAATACGTCATGCTATAGATTGTCCGATCCTTTTTTTAACGGCTAAATCATTGGAGGAAGATCTAATGTATGGACTTGGTCTTGGCGCAGATGATTATATGATCAAGCCGTTTGGCATTGGGGAGCTGCGTGCAAGAGTGAATGCTCATTTGAGACGCGAAAAAAGAGAAAGACGTAGTATTCTCTTTGTAGATAACGTTCACTTCAATTTATCCGGCAAAGAGCTGTTTGTAAATGAGGAAAAGGTAATGCTGACAAAAAGCGAATATGAAATATGCGAATTTCTAGCTCGAAATCGAGGACAGGTGTTTTCGAAAGAAAAGATATATGAAACTGTTTTTGGCTTTGATGGGAAAAGTGACAGTACGGCTATTACGGAGCATATTAAAAATATTCGTTCAAAGCTACATACGTTTAATATTGACGCCATTGACACTGTTTGGGGGATTGGATATAAGTGGAGACAATAAAGCCCACTAAAGGCACTCGACTACATACTTTTTTTCTACGATATCTCTTTTTCCTAAGTTTAGGCGTCATTCTGTTAGTAGTACTACTGCTCGGTTTAACGTTGCTTGCCCTTTCTGCCAACATCGTATTACCAGCAAATTATGCAGAAACGCAAATTTCATTATCAAGGGATCGTATTGCGTCTAGTAGATCAGTCACAGCTGATATGATCCCAGACCTTGTTGATTACGCAGTCTTCTCTAAAGAAGGTGAACTTCTTGCAGGAAATCTTTCAGAGAAGGAAGCTTTTAAAGCTTGGGATGCAATGAAAAAAGAACAATCTAAAAGTATCACCCAATTTTACTCGTTTATAGAGCGAGAAAATGAAATTTGTATATTACGGTATGATTTAGTGCCACAGTATCGTTCGGCTATTATGAGGAAGTATTTACCTAATCCACAACTGTTAGATATTCTATTGTTTATTATAGGGGTTATAACTCTAGCAACTTTACTTGCTATTCATTTTGGAAGAAATCTTAAGAAAAAAATGTTTGGCTTGCAGGAAGCGATTGAAAAAATACAAAATCAAAATTTGGATTTTACAATAAATACTTCAGGAATCCGTGAAATAGATGAAATATCCATTTCTCTTGAGCATATGAGGGAGGCATTAAACAGCTCTTTAAAACAGCAATGGGAATCAGAACAGACCCGTAGAGAACAAATTTCTGCTCTTGCCCACGATCTGAAAACACCTCTTACAATTATTCGGGGGAATGCAGAGCTTTTGCAGGATACAGTTCAAGATGATATACAAAGGGAATATAATGACTATATTTTAAAAAATACAATGGAATTAGAAAAATTCACGAAAGAGTTGATTGATTTATCGAAAATGGAGAGAAAGACCACTAGAGAAAAAACGCATGTTAAAACAGATGCATTTATGACAGAAGTAGAACAACAAATGAGAGCTCTTTCGTTGGAAAAACAGCTTCAAGTAGATGTCCAAAAGGAAATGCTTCCTGCATTTATATTGATTGATGAAGAGCGGTTCTATCGAGCGATTTTAAATGTCATTGCCAATGCTGTAGAACACACACCTGAAAACGGAAAGATGACATTAACTGTTCAAAGCGCTGTTGACTTTTTTCAGTTAACCGTTACAGATAGCGGCCGTGGATTTTCTCCGAGAGATTTAAATGAGGCTACCAAACAATTTTATCGCGGAGATCCAAGCAGAAATGCAGGAAATCACCATGGGATGGGACTTTATATTGCCCAATCCATTGTTCAGAGTCATGGTGGCACACTGCTAATTGGCAATGATTTAACATCTGGTGGGGGAAAAGTGACCATTACAATCCCAATCAAAGAAGCGCCCAGCCAGAACGGAAATCAACCCCACGCTATGATGACGAGCCTTTAATTAACAAAATGGCTGGTTAACACACCTTATAAAATACCTTGAGAAAAGAATGATTATGGCAAATTTGCTAATATCATTCTTTTTGTTTTGATAAAAGGGAAAAAATGGGGAGCGTGTTCGGGCAATAGTATTGTAAAAAATGCTACAATAAAAGAAAAAAAGAAGAGGCGATGCACGTGGATAACGTCATTGATTTTATTGCAAAGAAAAAAGAACGAGAAGAAAGACAGCGCACACAGAATTTGGAAAGGTATGTTGCGACACAATGTAATTTTCAGCAACCGGAAAATATTGATGCACTTGTTGATGGAAAAATGATTGAAGTCAAGGACCATACGTTGTTTTTAGGTTTTCTCTCGATATTAAATGATCAAAACATTGATCCACTTGATATTTTTCAAGATGTTTTTACATTAGCACCTGCCCACTTTGAGATGTCCTACAATATGAAATGGTGGTCAGTTGTACAGCTTGCCTTTACATTTTTAACAATTTTAAAAGAAAACGAGCCGCATACATATGCAGATTTTCTTGGTTTATAAAATGAATCTAGAGTGTGTGCACGTCTTAGAAAGCTACATAACGTGCGCATACAGGCTAGATTCCTACTTACTCCTCTAAAACTTTTACAATCCCCCTCTAATTAATAATCATTTATAGATTTTCATAATTCCTTCATAATTTTTACTGAATATTTTAATGTCCTCCATACTTGCTTAATGTTTGTTTCCTAACATAAATGTTGTAAGGCAAATGAAAACAAACATAAACAAATGGAGGTTCCAACTCATGGCAATTCAAAAGTTGTGGAAGAAAGGTCTAATTGGAGCATTAGCAATTTCAATGTTGGCAGCTTGTTCCGACGGTTCATCAAGTTCAAATGAAGTGAAAAGTGATTTGACACTTGAAGAGATTACAAAAAAAGCAAAAGAAGAAGGCACTGTAAATTCTGTCGGAATGCCAGATACATGGGCTAACTGGGTAGGGACTTGGGGTGATCTTGGTACTGAATATAGCCTTAAGCATAAGGATACAGACATGTCGAGTGCTGAGGAGCTAGCGAAGTTTGAGGCGGAAAAGGATGATGCCACTGCGGATATTGGTGACGTCGGAATTGCTTTTGGACCGATTGCCAAGGACAAGGGTTTAACATTACCGTATAAAACATCTTATTGGGATGAAATACCAGGCTGGGCAAAGGATAATGAAGGCCATTGGATCGTGGGTTACACTGGAACTATTTCATTTTTAACTGATAAAAACAACGTCAAAAATGCCCCGAAATCATGGGAGGATATTAAAAACGGAAATTACACGGTCAGCATTGGTGATGCTTTAACAGCAAATCAAGCCCAGTTTGCAATTTTAGCAGCTGCAATGGCATTTGGTGGCGATGAATCGAATATTCAACCAGGAATAGACTTTTTTGCAGACTTAGCAAAACAAGGGCGTTTAAAAGGAGATCCAACTGTAGCGAATTTAGAAAAAGGTGAGATTGATGTAGCCATCTTATGGGATTTTAATGCACTTGGCTATCGACACCAAATTGATGAGAAACGTTTCGATGTCGTCATTCCATCAGAAGGCTCTGTAACATCAGGCTATGCAACAATCATTAATAAATATGCTAAAAATCCTCATGCAGCAATGCTAGCTCGTGAATACATTTTATCTGATGCAGGACAAGAAAATTTAGCGAAGGGTTATGCTCGTCCAATTCGTGACAAGGTTCAATTACCTCAAGATGTTCAGAAGCTATTATTACCTGCGGAAATGTACAAAAATGCACAGCCAGTAAAAGACCAAAAGAAATGGGAAGAAACAACAAAGCAAATTCCACAACAATATCAGGAGCAGGTATTAATTCATGGAAAATAATAAAGTTGTCTTAATTGTCGTAGATGCACTTCGCTTTGATACAGCTTGTACCCATATGGGATTTATGCACCATTTAGTTGAACGAAAAATAGCAGCACGCTACAAGGTTTGCTCAGAGGTCCCCTCACTATCAAGGCCTTTATATGAAACGATTTTAACGGGGACACCACCCATTGTACATGGAGTAACGAGCAATATGACAGTGCGTTTATCGACGCAACATAGTTTATTTCATTTAGCGAAAGAAAACGGTCTTTCAACAGCAGCTGCTGCCTATTATTGGGTAAGTGAGCTATATAATCGTGCACCATTTGTGCATATGGAGGACAGGCTACAATTAGATACTCAATTGCCGATTGAGAATGGTCTGTTCTACTTTGAGGATCACTATCCAGACAGTCATTTATTTGCTGAAGCTGCTTGGCTAATGGATCAAAAGCAACCAGATTTCTTATATATTCATCCGATGAATATAGACGATGACGGTCATAAATTTACGGCTGACTCGGCACAATATCGAAATCGTGTTTTAGCAGTTGATGCATTATTATCTTTATTTATCCCAAAATGTCTTGCGCAGGGCTATGAAGTGATCGTGACAGCAGATCACGGGATGACGAGTGATGGTAATCATGGAGGCACAACAGCTGAGGATCGTCATGTACCAATGTTTGTTATTTCGGATCACGTTAAAGCAGGCATTAACGATGAGATTGTATCACAGTTACAAATTGCTCCGCTATGCTGTCATTTATTGAATATCGAACCTTCCGATGAAATGGTTCCCCTGTTATTAGAAGGGATGCATTCATTAAAAAAGGTTTAATCATCAATATTAATATAGGGCGTGTTTGGGAAGCTTCCAGCAGGGAAATTCTATTTGCTCATCATCAAAAGTTTTTAAAATATTTGTAATGTGTTAGTTAATTGAAGTGAAGACAGGGCGACTCTGGGGATCAGCGAAGGGCAACGAAGGCTAAAACCATCACGTCCGGTGATAACGCCTTCGTATCCAACATCATGTTGGCCCGAGATTCTGCAGTGAAGCGGATGTTTTCTGTGCGAAAGCGAAGCGACAGCAACAAATGTTTTTTCTGTGCGAAAGCGAAGCGACAGCAACAAATGTTTTTTCTGTGCGAAAGCGAAGCGACAGCAACAAATGTTTTTTCTGTGCGAAAGCGAAGCGAC
>NZ_JBIWGL010000003.1:27100-32113 GCF_044763535.1 Lysinibacillus sp. NPDC095746 | reverse complement strand
TACCGACAGCAACAAATGTTTTTTCTGTGGAAAGCGAAGCGACAGCAACAAATGTATTTTTCTGTGCGAAAGCGAAGCGACAGCAACAAATGTTTTTTCTGTGCGAAAGCGAAGCGACAGCAACAAATGTATTTTTCTGTGCGAAAGCGCAGCGACAGCAACAAATGTATTTTTCTGTGCGAAAGCGCAGCGACAGCAACAATGCGCCCTATTTGAACTGAAATCAACCTTACGTGATGGTGATGAGCCTTCAAATTAATAACAATATCAACATGGACTGCTATTAAATATTGAAAGAAGTGATTGTTGTGATTTCGAAGCGGCAAACAGTTGCCTGGCTTTCTCCTTTTCTAGTACTTGTCTTGTTATTTTTCTTAGTACCGTTACTGTATATGCTCATCACAAGCTTTCAAAATAGTGATGGTTTTACACTCGCACAATATCAAACTGTACTAACGAACGATTACATTTTACAAGGCTTTACAAATAGTATTACACTGTCTGTTATTTCGGCAGTCATTGCCTTAATGGTTACCCTATTTGCTGTTTATGCGATTATGAGATTTTCTGAGCCAGTGCGTGAGAAAATTTTAATACTAACAAATTTAACATCAAATTTTTCAGGTATTCCATTAGCTTTTGCCTTTATTGTATTACTGGGCAATAGCGGGCTCTTTACATTGCTATTCGATAAATGGGGTATTGACACATTTTCATCATTTTCTCTTTATAGCTGGGGTGGCTTGTTACTAATTTATATTTATTTTCAGCTACCATTAGCCTTAATGCTTTTATACCCAATTTATGATGGAATTCAGCAACAATGGAAGGACGCAGCAGCATTACTTGGAGCTTCTACATGGCAGTTTTGGATGAAGATTGGGATCCCTGTTATGCTTCCTGGGATTGTTGGAACATTTAGCGTATTGTTTGCCAATGCAATGGGAGCGTACGCCTCTGCCTATGCACTAACTAGCAGTAATTACAATTTAGTAGCCATTCGTATTGGTTCTCTTATTAAGGGAGATATTTTTGCACAACCAGAGCTGGCAAGTGCTATTGCAGTAATACTAGCAGTAACGATGGTGACGGCAATGCTATTGAGTGAGTGGAGCATTTCAAAAACAAGGAGGAAGTTATAATGAAAAAAAGAGGCTTTGCTGATTTATTTTTCCTCCTGTTAGTGGTGTATTTAGTGTTGCCAGTTGTTGCAACAATGCTTTATGCCTTTGCGACGAATTGGAATAAGACCATTTTGCCAGAAGGATTAACATTGACATGGCTTGCGGCATTATTTCAGGATGCAGAATTTATACAGGCGTTTGGACGTTCTGTTTTATTGTCTAGTGGGGCTGTCATGATTGCATTGCTCGTTATCGTACCAGCTATTTTTGTAATCGTGTTGTATTTTCCAAAATACGAAAAATTGATACAGATGGCTGTTGTGATGGTGTATTCATTCCCGGGAATTATTTTAGCAGTCGGGCTCATTCGTGTTTATAGCAAATTTGGTGTGCCGATGATTTTAGTAGTTTTAGGGGCATATGTCATCGGTATCCTCCCATACATTTATCAGGGGACACGCAATAGTTTGCAGAATGTTGATGCACGACAGCTTATAGACGCAGCGCAATTACTGGGAGCATCTAAATTGCAGGCATTTACGAAAATATTATTACCTACCGTTTACCCAGGCTTATTTGCTGGGGCATTATTATCGTTTTCCGTACTTTTTGGAGAATTTGTACTGATTAATCTAGTGGTTGGGTCTCGCTTTGAGACGGTGCAAATTTATTTAATGAAGAAGCTTAGTACAAGTGGACATATTGCTAGTGCAGTTGTCTTTATTTATATCGTTCTTATGGGCTTATTAACGTACGCTATTGCAACATTAACGAAACGATCGAAAGGTGCTACAAATCTATGAGTTATATTGTGATTGAAGGACTTCATAAAAAATATGGATCAACGACGGTTTTATCAAATATAAATATGAAGATTGAAAAAGGTGAATTTATAACTCTTTTAGGTCCGAGTGGCTGTGGTAAGAGTACAATCCTGCGTATTTTGGCAGGCTTAACAGATGCATCTGCAGGAAAAATTAACATAGAAGGCAAGGATATGAATCGTGTTCAACCAAAGGATCGCCAAGTTGGTATGGTGTTTCAATCTTATGCATTATTTCCAAATATGACGGTGAAAGAAAATGTAGCCTTCGGTTTACGAATGCAAAAAGTCAATACGGCTGAAGTGGATCAACGTGTTCAAGAAATACTTGAAATCGTGCATTTAAATGAAAAAGCGCATGCCTATCCGAAAGAATTATCTGGGGGTCAGCAGCAGCGTGTTGCCCTTGCTCGAGCATTAATTGTACGTCCAAAAGTATTGCTATTAGATGAACCGCTCAGTGCGTTAGATGCTCAAATTCGTAAGAAACTTCAAGCAGACTTACGAGCTATTCAGCAAAAGCTTGGTATAACGATGATTTTAGTTACGCATGACCAAGAGGAAGCAATGGCTGTTTCTGACAGAATATTTGTGATGAATAGTGGGATGATTGCACAAAGTGGAACACCTACTGCGATTTATACAAGCCCTGAAAGTGAATTTATCGCGAATTTTATCGGACATTACAATGTTTTTACGCGTCAAGCCCTTGAGAAAATGATTGGCGAGGCATTGCCAAAAGAATACTCAAAATTCGCGATTCGACCAGAAGCCATACATCTCGATCAGAGACAGGAAGATGTTTGTATGACTGGAGAGGCGAAGCAGTCATTAATGAGTGGCAATGTTATTCGGACAACGTTTGAGGGTGAATGTCTCTTTACGATGGAACAGCTACACCAACGAGGGCATTCGTTTGAGCTTGGTAAGCAATATGTGTGTTATATAGCGAGGGAAGATGTGATTGCATTATCATGACATATGCAAAAATTGAACGTTTTGAATTTATTTTAAAACAATTAGAGGCTGATGGAAAAATTGTCGTTGCCAATATTGCAGATGAATTACAAGTAGCACCAGAAACGATTCGTAGAGATTTTGATGAGCTGGAGCAACAGCATTTATTAACGAGAGTACACGGAGGAGCTGTAAAGTATACGAACGTTAGAAATGAACCAGCATTTTTACGTAAGCTTCAAATGCAAAAAGAGGCAAAGCGTAATATAGCTCGTTTAGCAGCTAGTCGTATAGGTGGCGGGGATACAATTGCGGTTGATACAGGTACAACGACAGTGCATATTGCAGATTTTTTATTGGCAGTCGACGATATAACTGTCGTAACCAACTCTATCGCTGCAGCTGTACAGTTTAATTTAGCGATAGAGGAGCGACGAATGACTGGAAAGGTCATATTACTTGGTGGAACGACAAATCCGAGACAATCCTCAGTAACAGGAGCTATGACATTAGAATTACTAGGAAATATGAATTTTGATAAGGCATTTATTTCGTGTGGTGGAATAAGTGATGGTATCGTGTACGATTATGATTTGGATGAATCATTAATTTCTAAAAAAATGCTTGATCGTAGCAAGAAGAACTTTTTATTAACGGATGCATCTAAAATAAATGGTAAGTCCTTTTATCAAATTTGTCACATAGCGCAATGCTCAGAAATTTTTTGTGATATAGCGTGCCCATTAGAGTGGCATGCGTATGAGGAAAAGTGGACGGTATGCAATGGAGGGAAATCGGATGGTTGATTATCATGTACATTTAGAGGAGGGGCCCTATTCATTTCGTTGGCTAGAGCGTACTTCTCAGGCAATTAAATTTTTTAATGAAGATGAAGGAGCAACAAAAGGCTCTAAAGCATTTATAGAGCTACAAATGCAGCAGTTATCAAAACGTTTACAGAATGGTTGCTATAGTGAGGAATGGTTAGATTTATATTTACAACAAGCAAAGCGGCTTGGTTTGCGCGAGGTTGGGATTGTCGACCATCTCTATCGTTTCAAGGAGACGCGAGCATACTTTGAACGTTATATGCAATTAGATGACAATGAAGTTGGTAGAGCTCAGCGTTACTGGCTTGATTGTGTCATGACAGAATGCATGGATGATTTTGTGTCAATTATTAATCGAGCAAAGGAAAAATGGAGACGTCAAGGTATTTCCTTAAAGCTTGGCATCGAGGCAGATTATTTTGTCGGCGGTGAAGAAGAATTAGCATCATTATTAGAAGGTTATCCGTGGGATTATGTCATCGGATCTGTCCATTTTATGGATGGCTGGGGCTTTGATAATCCTCAAACCCAATACATATTTGAGGACATGGACGCAGTAGCCTTACAGGAAAACTTTGCACGTTTTTTTGCTACAGTAGAAAAAATGATCTTCTCGAATATGTTTGACTTTGTGGCGCATTTAGACAATTTTAAAGTGTTCGATTATCAAGTGAAGGACACGGCTTTTCTTGACTCTTGGTATGAAAGAATTGCAAAGGCACTTGTAACCACACAAACTGCCACTGAAATAAATGCCGGTTTATATTATCGCTATCCAGTAAAGGAAATGTGCCCAGGACCACGTTTCTTGCAAATTTTAATGGAACATGGTGTAGCCTTCACAGTTTCCTCAGATGCGCATTTCCCAGACGATTTAGGCAAATACACATTTGCGAATACAGCTTTACTAAAAAGCTATGGCGTTCAAACAATTATTGGATTTGACCAACGCCAAAAACAATCTATAGAACTATAATAAACGTCGCCGTTGATGGATATCTTCGGTGATTTTTTATTTTTAGGCAGAATGTGATGGGCTTCAGTGAGATGATAGGTTGGTTAAGCAAAGCGATGGAATTAAAGTGAAGGATGGGCAAGCGAAGCGACGGAAGGAACAGACGAAGTGAGGGAAAGAGATCAAAGCGACGGAAAGAATCGGCGAAGCGACGGAAGGAATGGTCCAGGCGACGGAAGGAACAGACGAAGTGAGGGAAAGAGATCAAAGCGACGGAAAGAATCGGCGAAGCGACGGAAGGAATGGTCCAGGCGACGGAAGGAA
>NZ_JBIWGL010000003.1:0-27001 GCF_044763535.1 Lysinibacillus sp. NPDC095746 | reverse complement strand
ACAGACTAAGTGACGGAAAGAGATCAAAGCGACGGAAGGAACAGACGAGGTGACGGAAAGAGATCAAAGCGACGGAAAGAACTGGCGAAGCGACGGAAGGAATGGTCCAGGTGACGGAAAGAACAGACGAAGTGACGGATCCCCCCCTCCCCCTGCAAACAACAGACGATTTCCCTCCTGCATCCTAATGAGAATAGTCATCTAGCCAACGTGCAATTAAGTCTAAACCGCGACATTTAGTACGCAAACCTTGTAGGATGTAGCAATTATTCAGTATAATAGTAAAATGGGAATTCAAATGTATGGAATTCGTTTGAAAGGAGTTACCTGATTGCAATGAATGAAGAACAACGCTTAGCAAATCAACAAGTCAATCAACCAAAAAAAGAAGACAAGCCTGAAAAGGATTATAGTAAATATTTTGAAACGGTCTTTACGGCACCTTCATTAAAAGATGCTAAAAAACGTGGGAAAGAAGAAGTTAAGTACCATAAGGACTTTAACATTGCAGAAGAGTTTGCAGGTATGGGTACGGGGCGTACTTTTTATATTCGTACGTATGGCTGCCAAATGAACGAGCATGATACGGAAGTGATGGCTGGGATTTTTATGCAGCTAGGTTATACGCCTACAGAGGTGATTGATGAAGCTGATGTCGTGTTACTGAATACGTGTGCTATTCGTGAAAATGCAGAAAACAAAGTATTTGGAGAACTGGGCTTTCTACTAAAATATAAACGTAAAAATCCAGAGATGCTTATTGGGGTTTGTGGCTGTATGTCACAGGAAGAATCTGTTGTAAATAAAATTTTAAGAAGTTATCCACATGTCGATATGGTGTTTGGTACACATAATATTCACCGTTTACCGAACATTTTAAAAGAAGCATATATGTCTAAGGAAATGGTCATTGAGGTTTGGTCCAAAGAAGGCGATGTTATTGAGAATCTGCCGAAAAAACGTCTTGGGTCCATTAAAGCTTGGGTAAATATTATGTACGGCTGTGATAAATTCTGTACGTATTGTATTGTACCTTATACACGTGGTAAGGAGCGTAGTCGTCGTCCGGAAGAAATCATTGCTGAAGTTCGTGAATTAGCGGCTGCTGGCTATAAAGAAATTATGCTACTAGGGCAAAATGTCAACGCTTACGGCAAGGATTTTGAGGATATTGAATATCGACTTGGTGATTTAATGGATGAATTACGAAAAATCGATATTCCACGCATTCGTTTTACAACGAGTCATCCACGTGATTTCGATGATCATTTAATTGAAGTTCTTGCAAAACGTGGTAACTTAGTTGAGCATATTCATTTACCAGTACAATCTGGTTCAAATGATGTGCTAAAAATTATGGCTCGTAAGTATACACGTGAGCATTTCCTTGGATTAGTAGCGAAAATTAAAGCGGCTATTCCGGAAGTAACACTAACGACTGATATTATCGTAGGCTATCCTAATGAAACAGAGGAGCAATTTGAGGAGACATTATCCTTGTACCGTGAAGTAGGCTTTGAAATGGCCTTTACGTATATTTATTCTCCTCGCGAGGGTACACCTGCTGCAAAAATGGTGGATAATGTACCTGAAGAAGTGAAAAAAGAACGTCTTCTACGATTAAATGAAGTTGTAGGGGAGTACTCTCGAAAAGCATTAGAGGGCTTGAAAGGTGAAATAGTAGAAGTTTTAGTCGAAGGTACAAGTAAAAAACGCGAAGATGTATTAGCTGGCTATACGCGTAAAAATCGTCTTGTAAACTTTAAAGCGCCAGTAGATTTAATTGGTCAATTAGTGAAGGTAAAAATAGTTGAGGCCACTTCTTATTCACTAAGTGGTGAATTCATAGAAGTAGTAAAAAATGAAAAGGTGGAAGCGTAAATGTCACAAGTATTGTATACAAAAGATGATTTAATCAAGAAGTCACACGAAATTGCGCATATGATTGCCAATACGCAAGAGGTTGAATTTTTCAAAAAAGCCGAAGCACAAATTAATGAAAACCAATTTGTACGTGAGCGTATTGCAAGCCTAAAAAGCCTACAGAAGCAAGCTGTTAACTTCCAACACTTAGGAAAAGAAAAAGCGCTTAAATTAATTGAAGATAAAATCGAAAAAATTGAAGAAGAAATTAACTCAATCCCAGTGGTTCAACAATTTAAAGAATCCCAAGTTGATGTAAATGATTTATTGCAATTAGTTTCGAACACAATTGCTAACAATGTTACAAATGAGATTGTTCGTTCAACTGGTGGAGATTTACTTCGTGGAGAAACTGGCTCATACGTTGCCAATACAACACCAGGCAGCTGCTCATAAATAAAATAAAAGTAATAGCTCGAATGCTGCATTCGGGCTATTTTTATGTGTTTAACTTCTTTCAGTGGTGTCCAAATATCCGTACCTGTTGCTATTCTTTCGGGACAAAAGACATCCTCTGAATAGAGAAACTTAGTTTAAGAACGCCATGTTCTTTAGTATTACCGAAATGACCGGCATCGTGTTTACCCTCATGCAGGACTAAGTACAAAGACGATTCCGTACGCGTTGCAAAATGTATACTGCGCGAAAGCGATGCGACAGCGGCAAATATTCTCTGTAGCGAAAGCAAAGCCCACAGCTACAAATGTATTCTACGCGACAGCGGCAATTATGCCGAGGCATAATTGAATAATGCTCTTGGAAATTAGCGCATTTCAGACAACATAGTATGAAAAAGTCAGTAATTTGATTCTTAAAAATATATGTTCACCCAATAGGCGCTACCTGCATATGATGGAGTGAAAAGAGTCAAAGGAGGAATTGCGCTGAAACGTTTACGACAAATCGTGACGAGAGCAGTAGTTGCCAAAGGGAAGAAGAGAACGGAAGAACGTGTAACATTAAGTCCATCGAATAAACCGACGAGTATTCTCGGTTGCTGGGTTATCAATCATACTTGCTCCGCGAAAAAAGTCGGTAAATTTGTAGAAGTATCGGGAAAATTTGATGTTAACGTATGGTATGCCTATAGTAGTCATTCGAAAACAGCAGTATTTTCTGAAACGGTGCACTATAAAGACAAAGTGAAGCTTTCTTTTAGAGAAGGCGAAGTGAGTACTGGTGATGATGTTCGTGTACGTGTTATTCAAGAGCCAAACTGCATAGAGGCGATTATCTCTCCATGTGGTACGAAGTTTGAAATCGTAGTAGAACGTGAAGTAGTTGTAGAGGTAATGGGAGAAACGACGATTTGCATTAGCGTACATCCACTAGATTTCGAAGAGGAATGGAATTTTGATGAGAGCTCCTCCTCGTCTTCATCTAGCTCCAGTTCCAGCTCATCATCTAGCTCCAGTGAAGAAGGCAGGTATGTTTTAGAGTCCTCATCGTTTCCTGATGAAAGACAAAGATAATACTAAACATTCTATACATGCGAAGCGCTAACATCTTAAAAAAGATGAATTAAGCGTTTCGCATGTATCTTTTGTTATAATAAAAATATCTATATGGTTAGAGCGAGGGAATTTTTAAAATGACAACATATACACCAATGATGCAACAGTATTTGCAGGTAAAGGAAGATTACAAGGATGCCTTTTTATTTTTTAGATTAGGCGACTTTTACGAGATGTTTTTTGAGGACGCTATTAATGCCTCTCAACTTTTAGAAATTACATTAACGAGCCGAGATGCAGGTGCAAAAGAGCGTATTCCAATGTGTGGTGTTCCACATCATTCGGCAAAAAATTATATTGAAACTCTTGTGCAAAAGGGCTATAAGGTTGCTGTTTGTGAGCAAACAGAAGATCCGAAGCAAGCAAAGGGTGTAGTAAAACGTGAAGTTGTTCAGCTTATTACACCAGGAACGATCATGGAAGGTAAGTCGCTTGATGGTAAAACCAATCATTTTATTGGTGCTGCGGAACAACTTGACGATATGACATTTGGCTACGCTTATTTAGACTTATCTACAGGTGAAGCGGTAGCCTCCTCGATTGAGGGTGACGGTAAGGCACTGTTATTGCAAATGCAGGCATATGGTATTCGTGAATTAATTGTAACGGAAAGTTTGCAGCTTCTATTAGCAGAGCATGCAGTAAACGCGGGTATCGTCCTTTCTATTGAAACAGATGAAATGACAATGGCTAAAGCCGCACATTATTTAGAGGCGGTGCCAAATGATTTACAAATTGCATGTCTTCGTTTGCTCGCTTATATTGATAAAACACAAATGCGTTCATTATCACATATTCAAGCATTTACTTACAATGAAATGAAAAATTATTTACGTATTGACTCTAGCTCTAAGCGTAATTTAGAGCTTATTCAATCTATTCGCGGTGGAGATCAAAAAGGCACACTTTTATGGTTGTTAGATGATACAGTGACAGCAATGGGAGGGCGCAAATTAAAGCAATGGTTACACCAACCTCTTGCTTCACGTGCAGCCATTGAAGAAAGATTAGCATACGTCACTGATTTATTAGAGGAATACTTTGTAAGAACAGAGCTACAAGCCTCTTTAAAACAAGTATATGATTTAGAGCGTTTAGCGGGACGTGTAGCTTTTGGTAATGTTGGTGGACGAGATTTAGCGCAGCTACGTGATTCATTGCGTCAAGTACCTACCATTCAGCAGCAACTACTTGGTACCGCTAAAGAAACATTGCAAAAGCTAGGCGCGGCGCTTGATACGTGTGCAGATGTAGAGGCACTATTAGCACGAGCTATTACAGACAATCCACCAATTACAATAAAAGAGGGTGATGTCATTCGTGATGGCTATGATGCACGCTTAGATGAACTACGCTATGCTTCTCGTAATGGGAAGGATTGGATTGCACAGCTAGAGCAAGAGGAACGGACGAAAACGGGCATTAAAAACTTAAAAATCGGCTACAATCGAATTTTTGGCTATTATATTGAAATTACGAAGTCTAATATCCATTTAGCTGATTTAACACGTTATGAGCGTAAGCAAACTTTGGCCAATGCCGAGCGTTATATTACACAAGAGCTTAAAGAAAAAGAAGCATTAATTTTAAATGCCGAGGAAGAGAGTTTAACGTTAGAGTATAATTTATTTGTGAAAATACGTGATGAATTAAAGACGTTTATTCCACGTGTCCAAGCGTTAGCAGCGAGCATTAGTGAGCTAGATGTGCTAGTAAGCTTTGCAAGTGTTTCAGAGAAATATCGTTTTACAAAGCCGGAGTTTCATGGCGGACGTTCGCTAGAAATTATTGAAGGGCGCCATCCGGTTGTTGAAAAGATGCTTAATAAGCAAATGTATGTACCAAACGATTGTGTACTTGAGGAAAATAACAATATGATGCTTATTACAGGTCCGAATATGTCCGGTAAAAGTACGTATATGCGTCAAGTTGCACTAATTGTTGTCATGGCGCAAATGGGCTGTTATGTGCCGGCTGAAAAAGCTAGATTACCAATTACAGATCAGATCTTTACACGCATCGGTGCAGCGGATGATTTAGCTGCGGGACAATCAACATTTATGGTGGAGATGTTAGAATCTCAGCATGCCATTACGCATGCTACAAAAAATAGTTTAATGCTGTTTGATGAAATTGGTCGTGGGACATCTACTTATGATGGTATGAGCCTTGCTCAATCTATGATGGAATACATCCATGACAAAATTGGGGCAAATACACTGTTTTCAACTCACTATCATGAATTAACGGCACTCGAAAAGGAGCTTCCTCGACTGCAAAATGTACACGTATCTGCTACTGAAAAAAATGGCACGGTTGTCTTTTTGCATAAGGTGAAAAAGGGTGCTGCCGATAAATCTTACGGAATTCATGTAGCACAGCTTGCGCAATTGCCAGAGGAAATTTTAACAAGAGCACAAGTATTGCTTGAAAACTTCGAGGCCGGAAACGAAGCAGAAAACAAAGTAGCCGTGGTACAGGAAGTTGTTGAAAAGCCAGTGCAAATGTCACTATTTTCGGAGGGAGAACCAATCTCTCCAGCAGAGTTAGAAGTGCTGAAAAACCTAGAAAAAGTAAATATTCTTGGCACTTCACCAATGCAAGCGATGAATATTTTATACGAATTACAGCAGCAACTAGTAAACACAAAAAAGTAAAGGAGTGATACGCTATGGGAAAAATACAAATTATGGACGAGTGGCTGTCCAATAAAATCGCGGCAGGGGAAGTAGTTGAAAGACCAGCCTCTGTAGTTAAAGAGCTTGTTGAAAATGCCATTGATGCAGGAAGTACGTCCATTGATGTTTTTTTACTAGAAGCGGGCCTCACTTCAATTCAAATAATTGATAATGGTAGTGGTATGGATGAAGAGGATGCGTTAATATCATTCTCTCGCCATGCGACAAGTAAAATTCATCAAGAACACGATTTATTTCGTATTCGTACTCTCGGGTTCCGTGGTGAGGCCTTAGCTTCCATTGCATCGGTGTCAAAAATGACGCTTATTACATCTAATGGTGAATCAGGAACGTATTTAGAGCTTGAGGGTGGGCATATTGCTACACATAAACCTGGCCCTTTGCGCAAGGGAACAGATATTACAGTGGCACAGCTATTTTTCAATACACCTGCTCGATTAAAATATATGAAAACAATACAGACCGAACTTGGGCATACAATTGATCTGATGAACCGTCTTGCACTCGGAAATCCACAAATTGCGTTTAGATTATTGCATAACGGTCAGCAGTTGTTACAAACGAATGGACGAGGTGACGTACAACAAGTATTAGCAGCCATTTACGGTGTGCATAATGCGAAAAAAATGGTGTCATTCAATGGTGAATCACATGATTATAAAATTTCTGGCTTCGTATCACTACCTGAGGTCACTCGAGCTTCGAAAAACTATATGTCATTGTTTGTAAATGGTCGCTGGGTGAAGCATTATTTGGTACAAAAAGCGATTGTCGACGCCTATCATACGTATTTGCCAATTGAACGTTTTCCGATTGTTGCGCTCTACATAGAGGGTGATCCTTATTTAACGGATGTCAATGTTCATCCTGCCAAACACCAAATACGTTTAAGTAAGGAGCCTGAGCTTCTTAAGCTAATTGAAGAAACAATACGAGAGAAAATCCGCAATGTTATTCGGGTACCGCTAATGGAAAAGAAGGAGAAAGTGGTAAAGCCTGCGACGGAGCAGTTAAATATTTGGAAACCTGCACCAAAGCTTAATGTGGAGAAAATGAATGCTATTGTAGAAAAACTGTATGATGTGCAAACAGTGCAGGAATCGAACACAATAGATCCTAGAGTGCCACAACCTGAATCCGTTCCTACTGCCATTGAAGATAGCTGGCAACCGACAGCAGTGATGGAGAATCCTCTTGAAGAAATGAATCCTCCTGAAGAATTGAAGCTAGAGGAGCCAGTGGAAATACTAGAGGATGAGCCTACTAAAGAACCATTCCCTGCGCTTGAGGTGGTAGGGCAAATTCACGGCACGTATATTGTTGCACAAATGGAGGATGGCTTTTATTTAATTGATCAGCATGCTGCTCAGGAGCGTATTAAATATGAATTTTTCCGTGAAAAGGTCGGTCAGGTGAACCCAAATGAGCGTCAGGCTTTATTGCTGCCATTGACCTTCCATTATGCTGCTGACGAAGCTCTTATACTAAGAGAAAATAGTAAGGAGTTAGAAGCTGTTGGCGTATTTTTAGAGGAATTTGGACAGGCTTCATTTGTAGTGAGGGAGCATCCTAGCTGGTTCCCTAAGGGAGAAGAACAAGAAATTATTGAGGACTTAATTGAACAGGTACTAACAACTAAAAAGGCGGACGTCAAAAAATTACGTGAGGCGGCAGCGATTATGATGAGCTGCAAAAAGTCGATAAAGGCCAATCATTATTTAACGAAAGAGCAAATGGATACGTTACTGCTAGATTTACGCAATGCTGACAATCCATTTACATGTCCACACGGACGTCCAGTGTTGATACATTTTACAACGTATGAAGTGGAAAAAATGTTTAAACGAGTAATGTAGATGTAACGCCTGCCAATTTATTGAAAGGTATTAAAAGGGACTATTCAAGAGCAATATGAATAGTCCATGCTGCATAAAGGAATTTTATTGGTATAGCATAATGTTTAAAGTTATTGCTAGTTATACAGGCTAGCATACGCAATAGAGGTTACACGTATTTTTAAATTATAGCTAATGGGGGAAAAAGTTATGTTTTCATTCGAACATCGTCCTAAAATTATGCAGTTATTAGAGCACTATAGCTTTGACGTTTTAGTCATTGGTGGCGGCATCACAGGTGCTGGCATTGCACTTGATGCAGCATCTAGAGGGCTATCAGTCGCTTTGATTGAGAAGCAGGATTTTTCTGCTGGCACATCAAGCCGCTCAACAAAGCTTATTCATGGTGGACTTCGTTATTTAAAGCAACTTGAAGTAGGTGTAGTAGCTGAGGTTGGGCGTGAGCGTGAAATTGTATATGACAATGCTGTTCACGTGACAACTCCTGAAAAGATGCTACTACCATTATATAAGAAGGGCTCACTTGGACCTTTTACAACATCAATGGCACTGAAGGTATATGATCGATTAGCAGGTGTGAAAAAGCACGAACGTCGAACAATGTTAAACGCTCAGGAAACGGCAGCGCTAGAGCCATTACTCAATCGAGATGAGCTTATTGGTGGTGGCTACTACGTAGAATATCGGACAGATGATGCCCGTCTGACAATTGAAGTGCTGAAAAAAGCTGTTGAATATGGGGCGCTTTGTCTAAATTATGCGGAGATGACCGAATTTTTATATGAGAAGAAAAAGCTTGTTGGGGCACAAGTGAAGGATCATATTACAGGGAAAACGATTGAAGTACATGCTGCGCAAATTGTCAATGCAACTGGGCCTTGGGTGGACGAGGTTCGCCACAAGGATAAAGTAGCAGACAAAAAGCAATTACGTCTCACAAAAGGAGTCCATATTGTCCTTGACCAAAAGGATTTTCCATTACGACAAGCAGTCTATTTTGATATAGTGGATGGGCGTATGGCCTTTGCTATTCCACGTGATGGTAAAGCCTATGTAGGGACAACAGATACAGTTTACGAGGGAGACCCTGTACATCCCGTCGCTACCCTTGAGGATGTTGATTATTTAATTGCTGCTGCAAAAACTGTCTTTCCAACGGCAAATATTTCAAGAGATACGATTGAATCGTCATGGGCAGGTGTGCGTCCACTTATTTTTGAAAAAGGGAAGGATCCATCGGAAATTTCACGCAAAGATGAGATATGGACGGCTCCGAGTGGACTAATGACGATTGCGGGTGGCAAACTAACGGGCTACCGTCAAATGGCAGAGTCAATCGTTGATAAAATTGTGAAAACACATAAATATAAGCATGCAAGTTCATGTGTAACACGTGAGTTATCACTTTCTGGTGCAAAAGGCATTAATGCCATTAATTTCACTGATTATTGTACTTATAAAGCGAAAGAGGGCGTTCAGTACGGTCTAAATTATGATGAAGCAAAACAGCTTGTACAAAAATATGGCACGAATGTTGATGCATTGTATAACCAGGTGAAATATTTGCATGAACATGGAAGTACGATGCCCTTAGCCTTACATGCCATGCTACTTTATGGCATAGAAGCGGAAATGGTGTACACACCAAGTGATTTCTTTATCCGTCGAACAGGCTTATTATACTTCGATATTGATGCGGTAAAACGTTATAAACAGCAGGTCATTCAAGTTATGCAACAACATTTTAACTATACAGAGTCACAAAGAAATACTTATGTCGCACAACTAGAGCAAGCTATTGTAGATGCAACAAATTTTGCGGAGGAGGGAGTGTAGGCAATGCGTTATATTGAAATGTCAGATGGCCATTTTCTGTTTACTCGGACATTAAAGCCATTGAAGCCATGTATTGGTCATATTCATATTTTACATGGTATGGCGGAGCATAGTGGACGATATGTTACATTTGCAAATAGCCTAAACGAAGCTGGTTATGCAGTGACAATGCATGATCATCGAGGGCATGGAGAAACAGCAGCCTATAATGGCACACTAGGTTTTTTTGCTGAAGAAAATGGGTTCGATCGCGTCGTAGAGGATGTACATGAAGTAGTAACAATATTACATGAACAATTTACAGATGTACCATTGATTTTATTTGGTCATAGTATGGGATCGTTCATTACTAGAAGATATATTCAATTGTACAGCGATCAAGTGGATAATGTCATTCTTTGTGGAACAGGAAACGTTACAACATTGCATACGATGGGAAATTTAGTAGCAAAAGTATTGGCTAAACAACTGGGTAAAGATACGGAGAGCAGGTTATTAAATAAGCTGAGCTTTGGGAGCTTTAATAAACAGTTCCCGAATTCGAAGACTACGTTTGACTGGTTATGCTCAGCGGAAGACGAGGTACAAAAATATATAGATGATCCGTATTGCGGCTTTATTCCAACAAACCAATTTTTTGTGGATTTAACAACAGGTTTTATGTCGTTAAATCGTAAAAAAGAGATAGCAAAAACAAAAAAAGACTTACCTATATTATTAATAAGTGGTAGTAAGGATCCAGTCGGAGAACAAGGCCAAGGTGTTTACACTGTCGCACAACAATTGGCAGAAGCGGGCATACAGGATGTCACGGTTTACTTATTTGAGGATAAGCGCCATGAAATCCTAAACGAGGACAATCAAGAGGCAGTCTATCAAGTTTTATTACGGTGGTTAGAAAAATATGATACAAGATAAACTACAGCAGGCAGAGGTTGTAGCAATCGTAGGGCCAACTGCTTCTGGGAAAACGGCACTAAGCATTGAGTTAGCAAAAAAATATAATGGCGAAATTATCAACGGTGACTCCATGCAAATCTATCGAGGATTAGATATTGGAACAGCGAAAATTACGGAGGAAGAGATGGAGGGTGTACCCCATCATTTACTAAGCTTCAAAGAGCCAACCGAGTCTTTTTCAGTAGCAGACTATCAAAAATTAGTGCGAGCTAAAATTGCAGAAATTCAAGCGTGCGGTAAGCTACCGATTATTGTAGGGGGCTCGGGTTTATATGTGCAGGCAGTACTCTATGATTTTCAATTTACAGAGGAGCAGGTAGATGAGGTGGCACGAAAAGCCTATTATGCAGAACTGGAGAAATTAGGTCCAGAGGCAATGCATGCTAAGCTTAAAAAACTTGATCCACAAACAGCAGAGACGATTCATCCAAATAATACTCGCCGTGTTATACGTGCATTAGAGATGATTGAGCTTAGTGGCGTGTCAAAGGCATCCGAAGCACAAAATCGTGGAGAAGTACCACTTTACAATCATGTAATCATAGGGCTTGGACAAAATATGTCACGTGAGGTGCTCTATGATCGTATTAACCGCCGTGTTGATATAATGATGGAAAAAGGACTTTTAGAAGAAGTAAAAGGCCTATGGCAGCAAAATATACGAGGTGTACAGTCAATCCAAGCAATCGGCTACAAGGAATTATATGATTACCTTGATGGAAGATGTTCTTTAGAAGAAGCCGTTGACAGCTTGAAGCAAAATTCTCGCCGCTATGCGAAAAGACAGCTAACATACTTCCGCAACAAAATGGATGTATATTTTGTTAATAATGGCGAAAAACTTTAATTAATTTCTAAAAATTACTAATTGCTAAATTGGTAGAACATGCTACTATAGGAATGAAGAGGTAGAAAGAGAGCATAGGGAGGCATATTTGATGAAATCAATTAACTTGCAAGATACATTCTTAAACCATCTACGAAAAAACAATGTTTTTGTAACTGTGTTTTTGTTAAACGGATTTCAGTTAAAAGGAACTGTGAAATCCTATGATAATTTTACAGTTTTATTACTAGATGCTGAAAGCAAGCAACATCTTATTTACAAACACGCTATTTCTACATTTGTTCCAGCAAAGCAAATAGATTTTTTAGAAACAGAAGAATAGAAACTTGAGAGTAAAACAGTTAGTGTTCATGACACTAGCTGTTTTTTTGCCCACAGGCTATAATGTAAGAGGAAATCGACATATTGGAGGACTACACAGATGAAAACTATGGATACAACAGAAATATTAGAACTATTAGATGCGAACGAAGATCTATACATTATTGATGTTCGTGAAGATGATGAAGTAGCACAAGGCATGAT
The DNA here is from genome assembly GCF_044763535.1 of Lysinibacillus sp. NPDC095746. Taxonomy (NCBI): domain Bacteria; kingdom Bacillati; phylum Bacillota; class Bacilli; order Caryophanales; family Bacillaceae; genus Lysinibacillus; species Lysinibacillus sp. NPDC095746. Next base: position 14,841 of record NZ_JBIWGL010000003.1, on the reverse strand, counting down.
TCCCGGTGCGCAGCACATTGCTCTTGGGACAATCCCTGAGCGCTTAGATGAATTAGATGCTACGAAGCCATACATTATCGTTTGTAAGGCAGGCGGTCGTTCAGCAAATGCATGTGCATACCTAGAAGCTCAAGGCTTTGACGTAACAAACCTTGAAGGCGGCATGCTTGCTTATGATGGAGAGTTAGAATTTAAATAATGGTCGATTAAACCCTCGAACGCATTATCAAGACCTAAATTGTAAAAATCATAAAATATAAAGGGTGATACATATTAGTCAAATATAATATGTATCACCCTTTTACTTCTTGCTCAGTAATCGCACCTGATTTGGATATTTACATTAATATCGATGTTTATCTTGTGAAAATTTTACTTAAACGAGGCAGTTTAGTTAGGAAAAAATTACATATATAAAATAAGGCCATACATTGTTAAGATTTGATAGGCTACGTATTCTATGGAAAGAAATTAGAGTGGGAACGTTTTTACTAACCGTGCAAAATACTATTGAAAAATAATAAGAGTAAAGAATTAGGACATAAGAGGGTGTTTTTTATTGAAAAGAAAATTTCAAAGACTTTAAAACGAATAGAAGAGGATATTAAAAATGATGATTTAGGGAAAGCAAGGGATAGATTACACGGATTAATAGCAACCTTTCCGAATGAATTAGAACTCCGTAAAAAGTTGGGAGACATTTATTTCGAGTTAAAATATCCTGCAATGGCTGGTCGATATTGGTATTTAGAAAAGAATAAGACGCCAGAAATGGTACATGCGTGTATTGAATTTGAAAGCTCTATGGGAAATGACATTAATAATATAGCAAGAGCTTTAAAGTATAAAGGTGATATTGAACTTTTAAAAGGACTGGATTTAGACCCTGCACTTTTATCTATCAATAAAGTAAAAGAAAAATTAGTAGAAGAACCAGATGCTTCAATAGAGGGTGAACATAACTGGATTATTTTTGGTTGCCTTTCAATCATAATTTTAATATTTATTTTTGCATTGGTTGGTGTTTATACATTTCTTAAATGGATATTTTAAAATTTCAATAGAGGATAATGGAAAGAGATTTTTTACTAACGAGATGCAATAGCTGAAAAGTGGGGCTGTATTGTATAAGGTACATAGAAATAGTGTTAATTTAAGAAGTAAATATTTCAAATTGTATGGAGCAGTCATGTTGGTGAATGAAGTAATGACAAGTGCTAAAGAAATGATTCAAAGGTCTGGGACATCCTATAGGATAACCTCAATGAAAAACTAGATATTAAACTTTCAAAATGGTTGATAGAATTAATGACTACGGTAGAAGTTTGTGATAGTAAATTGGTAGTTCCTCTAGATGAAGAAGCTGAATTGCAATAGAATTCTTGAATCCAGAGAGTATTAGTAAAGAATGTTTATTATATGTTCCAGGATGCGCAGTACATAAAAACGGTTATATTTGTATCGGTTTAGAAATAGGTATTGGAAATCCATACGCAATAAATATACATGAAGGAAATAATCCTCCTGTCTATTTATTAGATCATGAAGACGGTGAAGAGACTGAAATGATAATTGACAATAAACTAACTGTTGTAAACAGATTATCCGACCTTTTCCTAGTTGCAACCATAAAAAAGTAAAATTGTTGAATAGCACTTTTAAGACTTGATTTAGATCATTGAGTTACTTACAGTAGCTTTATTCTTTTTTGAATAGATCAATAATTAGTGATACCCAATATAGCAGTTTTCCCATTTCCCCTAGTTTTACGTTGCAAGAAATTAATATTTTATTATGATATGTAGTGAACCCTGTACCTCATCGGAGAATTTCCGATAAGTACAGGGTTCCTTTATTTAACGAGAAATTCTTTAAATTACTCTGTAATCAGTATCGCCGCTGGGGTGTTAAGCGAGCCAGCTGTAGAAGTATAGACTGAATGTGTAACACTAGTTCCTTTAGGTATAGTAAATGTAGCAATCTGAACACCTTGGGTATTGGAAGACAGTGTAGGAACACCGTAAGTTGGACCATTGTTCCAACGTACAGCGCCGCCGTATGAACCTCCACGACCTGTCAAATAGACCTTTAATGCCTTATCGGCTTGAGTTGGATTTTTGAAAGTGATATTCGCCTTGTAAATAACACCATAATGCCCCTTATTAGTTGCTACAGCTTCACTAGGCATATAGCTAGTGTCTTTAGTCATTAAGTTATCATTAATGCCATTATTTATAGAGAAACTTTTATTGCCGTCTCCAACAGTATATAGAGCAGCAGCACCACCTGAAGTACCAAAGCCGTCGATATTGGAAAAGTTCCAAGAACCACGCGGATGAGTTCCAACTGGTGACACAACCGCATTTTGATTACTACGAAGATCGGCAGTAGTACTTTTAGCAGCTACTGTTCTGACTTTATAAGACATTGGAGAACTAGACGATAACGTAAACTCAATAATTCCACCCACCAAATAACCATTTGGTACTTTCCATTCTTTAACTAATCCAACTTTCCCCGCTGCAATGGAGCTATCAACCGGAGAACTAGGCGTTAATGTATTTCCGAGTAAAGCTTTTGCGGCACATTTCCCATGAGCTACAAAGTTGGTAATAGTCTCGATACAGTCTTTAACACCAGAGACTTGATAAGTACTGCCACTTGAACCATTACCAATGGTAACACCGAACTTGATAGTCGCACCTGTGTTATTTAGATGCCAAACAAACATTCGATAAGTTACACTCTGTAATCCAGATGCAGTATCTGCCCAAAGCGTTGCATAACCATTAGTAAATGGAACAGAGCTACTAATAGTTTCTGGATTATCAGACAAGAAAAAACGTTGATTATTACTTGTTTTACCGTATAAGTTTAAAGATGGTACCACATTTGGGATTGTCACAGCAGTTAAATCAGATTGAGAACATGAAGCCATTATTATTTCCTCCTAAAAGTTATTTGAGATGTGAGACTAGTGGATGTCGTTGATTAAGGTTATCCACGAACCATGTTATCAACGATTTCTCGCACTCATATAAATAAAGTGATTAAGAGGGGGAATAAAACAACCTTCATTTTTTTTTTTTTTGCAATCGATTAGGCTACTAAGGATGACGAATAAGCTCAGAGCCCTTAAGTAAAGAGTAGCCTTTAAGCATCTTCTTAAAAGTACAAATTGATTTTTCTTATATTTCCGAAAATTTAATTATTGAATTTATGCTCTTTTTGTACGAAATTATTGGTTAAATGCGGGGAAATTACCAATTCTATTAAATGGATAGTTAGGTAAAATAACTTAATAAAATTTCCACTGTTATGTATAAAAGTATTTATTTAAATAATAAACAGCTGAATAGTAATATTGAAATCTTTTGGAATGATAATTTTTGGGTTTTGTGGGATGAGGATTAATTTCTGGTAATGAGTAAGAAAGTCCATTTCATAATACTATTCTTTCGATGATAATGTTTGGAGAAAAATATGTGGTTTATTTTTCTTATCATCGAAAAGGAGAGAAGATAGTGCAGCAAAAGAGAAATATTTGGTTTAAAGGTTTTTGTTACTTTTTGGCTTTTATTCTTATTTTTAGTTCGATACCATTTTATAACTTAGAAGAAGCCAAAGCTGAAAAACCTAGCATTACACAAGACGATTCAAACAAAGAAAAGGTTCCGTCTAACTATAATCTTATGATGGAAAAAGACGACAAAGGAAAGGAGAAGATGGGTTTAACAGAAGTTCCTAGTTTGAGAGATGAAACGTCAAAGGTATATGTTGATAATGATGGAACATATATAGCTGAGGTTTATCTTGAACCTATTCACTATGAAGAAAACGGTGAATGGAAGGAAATCGACAATAAACTTTTAAAGTCAAAAGACGGGCAACATTTTGAGAATAAGGAAAATGCATTCTCTGTAAAGTTTCCTGAAAAACCATTTTCAGAAGATGAAAAAGAGGTTTTTACTTATCAAGCAAATGATCATCAAATGACCGTAAACTTTGTTGATAATGCTGAAGATGATAAACAATATACAGATTTGCAGGCAGTAGAGCCCACTGTAACAGAGAATCAGATTATTTATGAAGATGCTTTAAAAGATGCTTCATTAGAATATATAGTTGAAGGTTCAAAAGTAAAAGAAAATATTATTTTACAATCGTATCAGGGGAAAAATGTATTTCAGTTTGAATTACATGTTAAAGATTTAAATGCCGTTAAACAACAGGATGGCAGCATTCATTTTTATGATAAAAAAGGTAAGTTCGTTTTCTTAATTGAACGACCGTATATGTATGATTCGAATAAGAAATTAGGTCCTGAAGGGGCTATTTCACATGAAATTACACAAGATATAGAAAAAACAGGAGAAGGCTATCTTCTGACAATAACTGCAGATGAAGCCTATTTAAAAGACCCAGCTCGTGTTTATCCAGTTACAATAGATCCTTGGATTGATGTCTTCCAAGCAGAAGATACATTTGTTGCGAGTGGTACTTCATATAACTACCACAATACTGACTATTTATTTGTTGGACAACATTCTACTATTGGAAAAACTAGATCTTTGCTGAAATTCCAATTGCCATCAATTCCAAATGGTGTTGTAACAGGTGCTTCACTTGGGGTTTATCAAATTGCAGCAAGTGATGCTACACAAGTAAATATGCATAAGCTGACATCATCCTTTGCATCAACAAGTGTAACATGGGCTAATCAGCCAACGTATGCTCCGACAGTAGTATCTTCTAGTAAACAATCCACACAAGGCTATAGTTATTTTCCAATAACAGATTTAGTAAAAGAATGGTATGAAACACCTTTGAAAAACTATGGTGTTATGTTAAAGTATCCAGATTCATTAGAGGGCACTGCAACACGAAAAAGTTACTATTCTACTGAGTTAATAACAGATGATGGTTCATTATTCGGTAAACCGAAATTATATGTGGAATTTCGTCCTTCTGAATTATTAGGTTTAACGGATTACTGGACATACACTCCCGATATCTTTCAAGGTGAGGGAACAGGTGTTGTTAACGTCATTAACGGAAATATGGTATATGATATTTCGCTCCTAAATGTAAAAGGGAAAACAGGTGCTTTTAATTTAGGTCTCACGTACAACAGTCGCTCAAATTATAGTATGTATTATGGTTTAGGATGGATGTTTAGTGCTCATGAGTCACTATTAGTCAATTCTGATCGATCTATAATTGAATACCGGACACAGGGCGGTGCACGATATCATTTTACAAAGCAACAGGATGATGATGATGTAACGTATTCTTCTCCAGAAGGTGTGGAATACGAACTAACAAAGACAACTAATGGTTTTGAATTAAAAGATACGTCAGAAACAATCCGTTACTTTGATTCACAAGGTCGAAACTATGAAATAAAGGACGAAAAAGGCAATCGTATAATTTATACGTTTGAAAATTCAACAAGTTCCCGTGTAGTGAAAATTACGGAGCGTACAGGTACTGCCGAAACAGGTCGCTCTATTGATTTATCGTATAACACGAATGGATCTCTTTCCAAAGTAACTGACTTAAATGGCAATACAACAGAATTGAATTATGAGCAAGTTGATGGAACAAATTATTTAAAGGCAATTACGTATGCGAAGAGTTCAAAAGTAGAAAAGACTATCAAATTTAATTATTATCCAACAACAAAACGCTTAAAATCAGTAACAGATGCCAATGGAAATGTGGGTAGTATTGAATACGATGATGCTTCGAATCGCGTGACAAAGTTGATTGATCCTCGTAGTGACAGCATCTTTGGTTCTTTACAATATTATGATCGTTATACAATTTATACAGATTCTAAAGGGAATAAAACACAGTATTCCTATTCACCATTGGATGCTCCTACAGTAAATGTTCAAAAAGTTATAGAGAATTTTGGTACAACAGATGCAACGACAACAAATTATATATGGAATAGAAACCTTTTAGAAAAAGAATCTGAGCCAGATAAGGATACGGGAGCAGCATCAGTAGAATCAAGTGCAAAATATGATGATAAAGGTAACTTAGAATTAGCTGATACAACTGGTGGACAATCTTTAAAACAAGTAGTAGATGATAAATCAAATGTGACAAATATTACTTACTCAAGTAAGGTCTCTGAAAAATACATTTACGATGAAAAAAGTAATCTAAAATCAACTACTACGAACTTTGGATTAACAGATTTCAATGAGTACGATCAATACGGTAATATTATTCGTAGCGTTAGTCCAACACGCGAAAACTATAATCGTTTAGAAAATGCACAATTCGAAGCACTTGATACTACAGGCTATCCATTAAATTGGAGTCGATACACTGGTTCAAATGCCGGCACTTATCAGGCAAGTAGTACAAGCTTTACTGGCAATAAATCTGCTCAATTAACTTTGAGTGGCACTGCCAATGCCGGTTATTATTCGCAAGAATTCGCAGTAGATAGCAATGAATCGAAAAAAATATATACAATTAGTACACAGGTAAAAACTGAAAATGCAACAGGGGAAGGCGTACGTTTACGAGTTTACCCTTTAAATAGCAATAAAGTGCAATTGACAAATAAAGATGGTGCTCGTATTGAATTCTTAACGGCTCCGATTACAGGGACAGTTGATTGGACGCGTTTATCAGATACGTTTACGTTACCAAGTGAAACCGCATATATACGTGTCGATTTATTATTTAAAGGGGAAGGTAAAGCATATTTTGATGATGCGCAAGTAACGTATGGGACTACACTGAATCAATTTGCTGCAAATGAAAATACGAGCTTTGAGTTAGGTTCTGGGGCAACGGCAGATGATTGGACATTAAACAATCTGGCTACAGGTGATGGACGTACCTCAGCTGTAAAATATGCTGGCAACTACAGTACACGACTAACAGGAACTGCAAATGTAACAAGATATGCTGGTCAATATGTTGAAATCAAAGGAAAAAAAGGTGAACCTGTAACAGTTTCAGGTTGGGGCTATACGACGAGTGCAGCAACAACTGGTAAATTCACAATTAGTCTCCTCCTCACAAATGCGAGTGGGACTTCTAAAAAATATGAACTACCATTTATGCAAGGTGAGCATGCGGCAAATGGATGGCAATTTGCCAAAAATACTTTCATTGCAGACGAGGATTTTGTCAGAGCAAAAGTATATGTCAATTATGAAAATCGGACAGGCTATGGCTATTTTGACAATATTAAAGTAGAACAAACAGGTTCAGCCGTATCAAAATCGTATACAAATTTCGGTACAAATCTTGCAGAAGAAACAGATTCACAAGGGAATATAACAAAATTTACCTATGATGCAAACGGCAATGAAAAAAGCGAAACAGACCCGAACAATGTAGTTAAATTAAGAGGATATGATGCACTTGATCGCTTAGAATCCATTTCTATAGGTAATGGCGTTAAGGCTATTAAATCATCTTATGGATTTGATAAACAAGGAAATGTCACAAGTCGTACCAATCCTCTGGGTTATGTCACATCCTTTAAATATAATGCTTTAAATACAGTTGAACGAGAAACAGACCCACTAGGCAAGTATCGCTATTACGAGTATGATGGTGAAACAAATGTGACACTAATCGAAAGTGGTGATGGGACAAACAAGTCCTCAGTTTCTTTCACATATGATCTTAAAAATAACGAGAAATCAAAATCTGTAAACGGTACAAAGCTATATGATAAAACGTATTTTAAGAATAACCTTTTAAAAACAATTCAAGTGAATGGCGTTTCAGCACCATATGAATTTGACTATGATGATAGTAAACGCCTGAAATATGCTAAAACACCAGATGGCTATAGTTTGACAAATGTGTATGAAACAGCAAAAGAAAATCCAGCGAATGGACTGCGTACTTCTTATACAGAGTCTATGGGTGGAGTTAATGCCAGCACAAAATTTTCTTATGATGGGTTGCAACGCTTAACTTCGATTACAACTGCCGGTGGTAAAAACTATAATTACTACTACAATGAATCGAGTCAGCCTGTACGCCTTCAAAGTGCTAGCTCGACACAGCTGCTAGATTTCGATACAGATGGTCAATTGACAAAGCAATCGATTTTCGGGAAGGAGTTACTACAACTTCGCTATCAGTATCAAGTAAATGGTAATATTAAAACGTATTTTGATGGGACTAAAACACATACGTATAAATACGATTTTGCAGATCGTTTGGCTTCATGGGATAATGGCACAAAAGTAATTACTTATGATTACGATGATGCTGGAAATCTATTAAATATAAATGGTAAATCTTACACTTATAACGAAGCCAATGAAATAAAAGGTTTTACCTATGATTTTGAAGGTAATTTGATAAACGACGATCGTCTAACTTACACATGGGACGGGGTTGGCCAACTAACACAAACAACGGAAGTAGCAAATCCAGCGAACAAAGTAACGTATACGTACCACCCGGATGGTTTACGAAAATCGAAAACAGACGGTACAACAACGTATCATTATTACTATGATGGTTCTAATTTAGTCCGTGTTACAGATGCGAACCAAAAAACGATTTGGACGATTACTTGGAACAATGGCAAAGTAGTAAATCTAACAAACGCAGCAGGAGAATCATTCGAGTACGTAACGAACCACCGTGGTGATGTCATACGCATTCTAGACCAAAATGGTGCAGCCGTTGCGACATACGATTATGATCCATGGGGTAACTTACTATCAGCTGAACCAACTGACAGTCGTATAAAAGGGCAACCTATACGCTACGCAGGGTATGTCTACGATGCCGAAACCAAGCTATACTATTTACAAGCTCGTTACTACGATCCAGCAACAGCACGTTTCATTTCTCGTGACCCAGATCCGGGAGACGAAGATGATCCTGTTACAATGAACGGTTACACATATGCAGATGACAATCCAATAACGAAAACAGACCCAGATGGTAGATGGGTATGGCTCGTTATCAACGCAGGTTTTGCAATCTACGATGGTTATAAAGCGTATAAAGCAGGGAAAAACAAAAAGCAAATTGCCTGGGCAGTCGCATCGAATTTTCTTCCCATCGGAAAAGTGAAACGTGTTTTCCGTGCAGTAAAGTCTGCAAAAAAAGCAAGTTGTAATTGCTTTGTCGCAGGAACAAAGGTTTTAACGGATGAAGGAGAGAAGAATATCGAAGACATTGAAGTCGGAGATATGGTTCTCGCTAAGGATGAGAATAACCCTGAAGGAGAATTAGCATACAAGGAAGTAACGAACCTTTACCGAAACCAACGTGATGATATAATTAAGCTGTATGTTGGGGAGCAGATGATCGAAACGACCGACAACCATCCGTTCTGGGTTGAAGGTAAAGGATGGGTCTTTGCAGATGAACTACAGATTGGCGACAAACTCCAAAAGGCTGATGGAAGCAATCTTACGATTGACAAGGTTGAGTTCGTTAGACTGGATAAGCCAGTTACAGTTTACAACTTTACTGTAGAGGACTACCATACGTATTATGTAACAGATATTGGGGTTTGGGTGCATAATACTTCTTGCGCTAGTGTACGAAGAACAAAGCATATTCTTTACGGAGATAGAACAGGTGGTGGGCATTTATGGCCTGGAAATGGAACCGGAAAAACACTGTTCCCAAAGAGTTGGAATGGTCAAAAGATTATGAGCAATGTTTCAGATATAGCTACTGACCCTAAATTAAAATGGAAAAAAGGGAACGTTGTTAAAGGGAAACAAAGATGGGAGGTTATAGGGGTTAGGAATGGGCTTAAAATAAAGGTAATAACGGATGGAAGAGATATTATTACTGCATTCCCGATTAAATAATTTATTCTAGGAAGTGTATTTTATGGAGTTAAATAATTTATTAAAAGAAATAGTAAAAAATATAACTAAATTCCCTTTGGAGGATGAAGAAAGAGTACTAGAATTTTTAGAACACGACGAGTGGGGAATAGCTTTAGAAGTAATTTGTAGTGTCATTGAACAAGAGGGTATTCCCGTCGATAAAGATATTTTTAGTAAAATCGAAGAAGCTGGAATATTTATGGAAATGGATAAAACACTTTGGGTAGAAATAGGCAAACAAATTAAGTAAAGGTGTTTATCTTGAGAGAAATATATTTGTTCAAGTTATAACATAATTTTGATGGCGGTTATTTTACCGCCATCTTTTGGATTAATGGGAGAGAATGTCGAATAAAATTGCTTATTTTATATAGTCAGTACAGATAATGCTAGTCTGCTAAATATGATGAAGCTGAACCAACCGACAGTCATATAAAAGGACAACCTATTAATTGAATTAGATCCAAGAAATTTAGTATACAATTTAACTCTTAAAGAAATAGACAATAACACAGATAAAGAACATTTATTCAACTTATTTGAAGTATGGAAAGGTGATATCTAATATTCTTAAAGTTTTTCTAGAAAGCCTTGATTGGCTAAATGAAGTGACCCTGTCAAGTAGACAGTAAAAAAACACATTTAAGCAGCCTGAGTCCTATATTGATAGGGACTCAGGTTTCTTAAGTTTTTTTGAAACGTTGATGGCTATTAAAACGAATGTATTTCTTTACATCCTCTTGCACAGAAGCTTGGGCAGGGGTAAATGTATGATTAAGTATATTTCTTGGAAAGCAACTAAGGGTCATAAAAATGACTTTATTTCAGAATATAAATTAATGAAAAAGCATGGTTATTATACGAATGCTAGTAAAAACATTAAAAACCAACAGGCTAAAATGTATAATAAAATAAGTAGTCCAGGTAGAAAATATCATTTCCAAAGGTACGGCAAATACTAAGTTCTAAGGAGTGTTGTTGAATGAAGTTTTGGGAATTGTGTACAGTCCCCTATTCAGATTTACCAAGAGAAATTTATTATGGACAGGATTTAAAAGAAAAAGCAAAAAAACCTGAATTTGAAAACGTGGAGTATATTGGGCTTTATTCATATAAAGAGAAAAAAAGTAAAGGAAGCAACTTTTATCATTTCTGTGAGTTCCCAAACTTATTGAGTGTTGATTTATCTCTCACAAATATTACAGATTTTGATGATTTTACAAAATGCCAAAAGATAAAACGAATTGAAACCGCTTATTGTAGAAATTTAACTTCCTTTAAAGGAGTCAGTCAACTAGCAGATACACTCGAAGTATTACTTATATCCAATGCTAAAAAATTGAAAATTGATGATGAATTTCTTCAGTTGAAAAATTTAAAAATGTTAGATTTAAACTCAACCTATCCAATTGACGATTTGTCTTTCTTGAAAAAATTCCCTAAACTAGAGTCCATTAGATTTTTTGATACAAATATTATTGATGGGGATTTAACACCAATCATTGAACATCCGAATATTGTGTTCGCTGGTTATTATAATAAACGACATTATAATATTAAAGCAGATGAAATGGATAAAGTTTTGAAAGAAAAGGAGAGGAAAATTCTTGAAGTTTCCAAATGATGAAGATGGACAAGTCTTGAAAATGTTATATGATGAAGGGATTGATTTCAATTTAGAGCATAAGATTGATTTTTTCATTGCGTGTCCAAGTGAAAAAGACGCAATTAAATTAATATAATAACTGATTTAAGTAAAAAAGAGTTTTCATACGAAGTTTTTTATGATGAAGAGTCACAAGAATGGAGTAGTATAGTTTATATCTCAGCTAAGCTACAATATAACACGATTGTTGAAATACAATCTATTTTAAATGAAATTGCCTTACCCCATGGAGGATATTCGGATGGTTGGGGAGTTATGGTAGATTAATCAGAAAACTGATGTAGTGGCATTTTTAATTCCGATAGAATCCTAGCAAAGTATGGAGAAATTATTTCTCCATACTTTTGGGGTTTTGAGGGAAAAGGTCCAAAGAGTAACTTACTATTAGATGAACCAACCGACAGTCGTATAAAAGGGCAACCTATACGCTACGTAGCCGAAACCAAGCTATACTAGTTACAAGCTCGTTACTACGATCGAGGCCTGTAAGGACAGGAAGAAAGTATGGCAAAAGGGAATTTTGAAACGTTTAATAAGGAAGGTAACAGACTTACGAATTACCATGTTGAACTTGAATAATTTTTGATTTGGAGTGATTTTTTGATAGTTCCTGTTTTGAAAAGAATTCTATTACGTGGTGAGCCTGAGATAGTAGATGATTTCGTACTCCCTGCAAGTGCAGATATAGGGACTGCTGATTCAGAGGGAGTTGAATATTTTTATTTTAGGATTATGACACCTAAAAGATTACTTTCAATTTTAGGAGAAGATAAGCTACTAGATGGCAGAGCAACTTTTTTGGTAAATGAACTTGATCTGACGTTAATAGAAAAAGAAATAAATTTAATATTGGAAGATTGTATACGACCAACTTGGGATGAGGCAGCTAAGGCTATTAATCGTCACCTGAATTGGGAATATGATAACATCCAATATGAAACGCTTGATGAGGCTGTAGGAAGAATAAAAAAAGATATTTGATTTAGAAGACCTTGGGGACGGCAATCCTCAAGGTCTTTCTTTTACCCTCACCCTGTGCCGAATGAATCGTATGGACGTTCCAATATAAGTGTCTAATAATATCACCTTTATGGCAAGTCTCCTCCATTGTCATAACCCCGAAATCATCAGATACCACCGTGTTTCGATGCAAATAATGTACCGTCGCTTTCTCACGTTTTTCAGGTTATATTTTACTTTAGATGGAGTAATTTCCGACTTTGATTTAATAATGTATTAGTTTATTAAATTTCAGATAGAAAATTAACATACTTTTGCCCTTGATTGTGATATTTATCAAGGGCATCTTTTCATAAAAGTGCAGCGCTCGTACAGTAAAGGTTGCTAAGGTTTCAGGTAAATCTAATTAGGGAATTCCCAAAACATTTAAAGCTCACTTTGAAAGGCATGATAATGATTTTAAGGCCAAGAATGCACAAGATTATGCAAAGAAAGCAATAATTTTTATAAAAACAGAAGTAATCATTTAGTGAAAGCGACTTCTAAAGTTATTAGGGTTTCTGCCCCCCAATACTAACACTTTTGGTTCATATAACTGAAAAAACGGAAGTACGAGAACATATTACAAACCGACATCACCAAACTATTAGAAGAGGCAGCCAGGAAAATAATTGAGGGGGATTTTATGGAAAATATATGTCTAATTTGTGGTTTTAATGAACTTTATGAACCACCTTATGATGAAGAGGGGGAGCCTTCAGACGAAATCTGCCCTTGCTGTAGTTTTCATTTCGGATATGATAATTTTGATGATCAAGAAAAAAAGTTATATATGAACAGTGGAGGGATGAATGGTTACGAAATGGAAGTCAATGGTTTTCAAATAGCCGGAAACCTCCTGAAAATTGGAATGCGGAGCAGCGATTGGAAAGAATTAATAATATATAATACCGTTTGAACCCTTTAGAATAATCTTTGCCTGGGCAGTGGCATCGAATTTTATTCCCATCGGAAAATTGATGAGCGTTTTTCGTGCAGCAAAGATTGCTAAGGGTGTAGGTAAGACTGTAAAAGCGGGATGTAATAGCTTTGTCGCAGGAACAAAGGTTTTAACGGATGAAGGAGAGAAGAAGATCGAAGACATTGATGTCGGAGATATGGTTCTCGCTAAGGATGAGAATAACCATGAAGGAGAATTAGCATACAAGGAAGTAACGTACCTTTACCGAAACCAACCTGATGATTTAATTAAGCTGTATGTTGGAGAGCAGATAATCGAAATGACCGACAACCATCCGTTCTGGATTGAAGGTAAAGGATGGGCCTTTGCAGATAAGCTACAGATAGGCGACAATCTCCAAAAGGCTGATGGAAGCGACCTTACGCCTTGGTAAAGAAGCTGCTCAAAAGTTTGCAAATTCTGCTAAGAAAGGTTTTATTAATAATGGATCAGGTACTAATGAAATTAAATATTTAGAAGGACGTGGAGTAGACGGTTACAAGTATGAAATAAAAATTACAGGTAAATAAGGTGCTGCGAGAGCATATGGGGATTTGGATAAAAATTCCGGTCAATAATATTCTCTCACTTTAAAAAAGATCATTAATAGGGAGGCGTCTGCTATTTTAGACATAGAACAATTTAGAAATTTAATAGAACAATGGAATATTGAGAAACAAACTATAGAACAATTTTGGATTCAATTTAATATTTATATGTCTGAACAGGAGGAGGAGTTCTATTCGATTTTTGGGGAATTTGCGCAAACAGATGTGTACTATTATATAAAAAAAATCTCACTTGAATTGAGAAACTTCCCTGTGTTTGTTAATCAAGTGGTTTCATACTTAAGTATAGATTATAAGGGGGAGGATACAGGAGAATTTAGGTTATATTTTACTTTAGATGGGGAAATTTCGGACTTTGATTTAATTATGTATTAGTTTAATAAATTTCAGATAGAAAATTAACATACTTCTGCCCTTGATATTATGATATTTATCAAGGGCATCTTTTTTAAGTAATAAAGATAGGCGTACTAATGGGGAATTGCCTAAAAAATACGATGTGAATCCTTTAGCGAAAAAGAAGGATAGAGAGAAAGAACGACTTATAATTGGTAAAAATGGTACAGTATACTACACAAATATTCTTTATAAATCGTTTGTAAGAATTAAGTAAAAGGTGGAATTCAGATGACTGAAATAATCGAAAATTTAAGTAAGAACAGTAAACCCTATATTCATCAGATTGGCGATTTAGATGATTTGGTATGTCAACACTAAACTGGACAAAAATTATAAGGGCTGTTGCTTGAATTCTACTGGTGTTAAATAGCCTAGTGTTCCGTGAATTCGAATGTT